>JAOTUT010000212.1 GCA_029863735.1 Ignavibacteria bacterium | reverse complement strand
AAAGAAAGATTAAGACGTAGAATTAATATTGAACTTTCCGCCAAACGATTACAAAACTTTTTTAATGCTACTGTGGGATTGATGCAAGTGATGGCACGTGCCTGCGGGCATGATCATCTTAATCAATTTAACAGAGATGACATTACTTCGTTTGATAGAGAGATGGCTTATCTAACAGGAATAAAATACGGTGGCGCGGTTCCTTTATAAAATTCTGAAAAGAGAATTCTGATTTCGCAGGAATGATAATTATTTAGTTATTCCGCACTTGATGCGAAATCTATTTGAACAGTTCGTGAAACCCCTGCTTTAAAAGCAAAAGAAAATAAATCCTTAAAAACTTGGAGAATCAATTGACAAACAAACTAACATGGTATAAAGTAGTAGATAAAAATGAACTTTCTGATGGAAGAGTAAAAACGGTATCAGCAGGAAATAAATCCTTTGCAGTAACACACTTTGAAGGCAAGTATACGGCGCTTGATAATCGGTGTCCACATCAGGGAGGACCATTGGGTGAAGGACAAATTGAAAACGGTTGGCTCCGGTGTCCCTGGCACGGCTATGATTATCACCCTTGCACAGGTAAACCGCCAGCAGGATTTGATGATGCTGTTAAGACTTTTCCAATTGAGGAAAGAGAAGACGGGATTTATATCGGAATTGAACAAGAAGCTGAACATGTAAAAACAGTTTCCGATGTGATGGTTGAAACGATGATAAACTGGGGAGTAACTCATGTGTTCGGAATGGTAGGACATTCTAATTTAGGATTGGCAGATGCATTTCGCAGAAAAGTAAAAGAGAAAAAACTAAACTATATTGGGATAAGACACGAAGGCGCCGCATCATTTGCAGCTTCGGCATACGCAAAATTAACAGGAAAACCTGCTGCTTGTTTTGCAATCGCCGGTCCGGGTGCAACAAATCTTTTAACCGGTTTGTGGGATGCAAAGGTTGATCGTGCGCCGATACTTGCATTAACGGGCCAGGTTGATACTCAGGTTCTCGGTCCCGGTGCTTTCCAGGAGGTTGATCTCAAGAGTGCATTTGAAACTGTGGCAGAATGGCAGCAAACTGTTCTTTCTTCAAGTAAGCATGCAGAGCTAATGACACTTGCAATGAAAAATGCAATCATTAAAAGAGATGTTTCTCATCTTATATTCCCAAATGAAGTACAGGAAATTCCCGCTGAAAAAGAAGAAGCATCATCGCCGGAGGGAAGATTAACACAAAGAGAAATTACTCCACCAATTGATGCGATTAAAAAAGCTGTTAAGCTACTTACTTCTTCAAAAAGACCAGTGGTAATTGTTGGGCACGGTGCAAGATTTAATATGGAAAAGATAACCAAACTTGCTGAAAAACTTAGCGCACCGATTATTACAACATTTAAAGGAAAAGGATTAATACCTGATGATCATCCTCTTGCCTGTGGAGTTTTGGGGAGAAGCGGAACTCCAATTGCAAGCTGGTTCATGAATGAAGCCGATTTACTTGTAGTTTTTGGGGCATCTTTTTCAAATCATACGGGAATTGCATCTTATATTTCAACCATTCAGGTTGATTTTGACCCGATGGCTTTGGGTAAGTTTCATTCTGTTACTGTTCCTGTTTGGGGTGAGATTGGAGTAACAGCAGAAATTTTTCTGAGCGAAATAGAAAATCAAAACAGAGCTTATGACATTAAAAAAGAAATCGCAGAGAAGTGGAAAATCTGGAGAGCGGAAAAAGCGAGTAGAGAAAAAGATGATACGGGAAATGGGATAAATTCAGCTTCCGTATTTGCGGCAATGAACAAGATAGTTCCTGATAATGCTGTAATTACTGTTGATGTGGGGAACAACGCTTACTCATTTGGAAGATATTTTGAATGTAAAAAACAATCTGTATTGATGAGTGGTTATCTTGGCTCTATAGGATTTGGCTATCCTGCAGCGATGGGTGCATGGGCTGCAGCGCCCGATAGACCAATCGTTGCTGTAACTGGTGATGGAGGCTTTGCACAGTATATGGCTGAACTCAACACAGCAGTTAAATACGGTATGAATATAAAACATATTCTTCTAAACAATAATGAATTGGGTAAGATTTCTAAAGAGCAGAGAGCAGATCAACTTGAAGTTTGGGAGACCAATCTCACTAATCCAGATTTTTCAAAGTATGTAGAGCTGTGCGGTGCTATGGGAATAAGAGTTACAAAAAAAGAAAATCTCAATGATGCAATGAAAAAAGCTTTTGCGCATAAAGGACCCGCAATGGTTGAAATTTTAACTGATCCTTTGCTTACATAAAAGAAGAATAATGATATGATCGGCAAAAAAATTCTTCATTACAAAATATTAGAAAAGCTTGACGAAGGCACAAATTTAAAAAATAAAGTTGCATAACAATTTTTGAATTAATACTAATTTTAGAGTGTCAACGAAATGATTGGCATTTCTGTTCTGCTTCGTTCCACACAAATTAATTAAGAATTAATGATTTAAATTGTGCAAATAAAATTATTTTGTTCCACTTTTTACTTTCGAAATGAGACTTCTCACCGGTCAATTCCTACCTTCTATCAACCTTTAATTGCTAAAAATAAGCTGATTATCTAAGTTTATAAGAGAAATAAATTATCTTTGGAAAGTGATCTCCATACACCATAATATTATAGAAGAAAATAAAATTGTAAAGCTTTTCAATAGTAAGCTTAAGAAAATTTGGTCATTAATTGGATTTGAGGCTTTTGTTTGGATACTTAGTTTGTTTTATCTGATTTTTATTCATTATCCCGGAGAAACACATTTTACAATTTGTCCTTTTGCAAATCTTGGGATTGAATTTTGCCCCGGTTGTGGTTTAGGAAATTCAATATCATACATTTTTACTGGCAATTTTGTTGAATCATTTCAATCACACCCATTAGGAATTTTTGCATTGATAATAATCATATTTAGAATAGTAACAATCATAAATAATAACCGGAGGAGATATGCCTAATGTATTCCAATTAATGCCGAGTCTCGAGGGAGACGAAATGGCTTTTGTACAAGAACTGATTAAAGATATGAACGACACTCAGGCGATGCAGTTTGCAACAGCTTATATGTCAAGAAGAAAGGACCCAAATAACATATTAATATTTGCTGTTATAGGGTTTCTTGGGGTAGCAGGGATTCAGAGATTTGTTATTAATCAAGCAGGAATGGGAATTCTATATTTTCTTACAGGTGGCTTATGTTTGATCGGTACCATTATAGATGTAGTTAACCACAAAAAACTTGCCTTCGAGTATAACACTAAACAAGCACAACAAGTTGCAGGAATGATGCGCAGTTTCTCTTCTTAGCAAAACTATTCATGGGAGGCTTTTTAAATCATAGCTTCCCATTACCTTTATTTTCTTATCTACGATATCAAAATTTGATCTTTGCTTGCTATCTACTGTTCAATTAAATTTAACTGAGGAAATGGAAAATATTATATTTACAAAAATGAGCGGTGCAGGTAACGATTTTGTTTTGTTTGACAAAAAGCTAAATGAAAACCTTCACGTAACTATGGAATTTATTAGAAAGATTTGCGATCGACGAAATGGAATTGGCGCTGATGGGCTTATTACTATAGAAGATTCAAGTGACTATAATTTTATAATGAATTATTTTAATGCTGACGGTTCAACTGGCAGCTTATGTGCAAATGGTGCGAGATGTGCAATTTTGTTTGCCTCGGAATCTGGTAGATTAAAAGATAACGAAGCTGAATTTATCTCTAATGATGTTGTTTATAAAGGTGCAGTAATCTCAAATTCAGAAATTAAATTTTATCTAAACCCACCGAAGAAAATCAAATATAATTTTAAACTTAAGGCCGGTGGAAGACTTTTAAATGCTCACTTTGCTGATACAGGTTCACCGCAAGTGATTATTGACATTCAGGAGAGTGAAGGATTCCTTACATCACTTGATGAAATATCCGTCGAATCATTAGGAAGAGAAATTAGACATTTGAGTGAATTTGCACCTGGTGGAACTAATGTTAACTTCATTGATGTTACAGATGGAGCAATTTACATCAGAACTTTTGAAAGAGGAGTGGAAGCAGAAACTTTAGCTTGCGGCACCGGCTCGGTTGCAGCAGCATTAATTTGTTACGCCATTAAAAAATTATCTACTCCGGTACAAATTATTCCTAAATCCAATGAAAAATTATTAGTAAATTTTGATGTGGAAAATTCAAAAGTAAGAAACTTATCACTCACTGGTCCGGCAAAGG
>JAOTUT010000211.1 GCA_029863735.1 Ignavibacteria bacterium | reverse complement strand
AATGGCTTCAAATTTTGATAAGCTCGTCGCTTATGCTGCGTGCAATAATTATTTCGGTGGTGACTACAAACCGTACGTTTACAAAACTACGGATGGTGGGAAGAGCTGGTTCTCCATAAACAATAACTTGCCTGAAATCGGCAGCACATATTCAATCGCTGAAGATCACGTTGATAAAAACTTATTATTTGTTGGAACTTTCTGGGGAGTGTCGTTTTCGAACAATGGGGAAAACGAATGGATTAAATTAAGTAATGGAATGCCGCCAGCTATGGTCATGGATCTACAGATTCAAAAAAGAGAAAATGATCTTGCAGTATCGACTTTCGGGAGAGGAGTATATATTCTGGATGATTACACTCCACTACGTTATTTATCAAATGAAACTTTAAAAAAGGAAGCAGAAATATTCCCGATAAAAGATGCGCTTATGTTTATTGAATCCAATCCATTTGGATTTAGAGGAGTTGCATTCCAGGGTGCGAGTTTTTATTCTGCTCCAAACCCTCCGTTCGGTGCAGTATTTACTTACTATATCAAGGATGATTACAAATCTCTAAAAGAAAGAAGACGTGAGGAAGAAAAGGAAAAACAAAAAAAAGGTGAGGATATTAAATATCCTAATTATAATACTTTATTGAATGAACAGGAAGAATCCGATGCTTATCTCCTATTCACAATTACAGACTCACAGGGAAATGTTGTTCGTAAAATTAAAACTGATGCTAAAAAAGGCGTCAACAGAATTGTCTGGAACTTTAGATACACTCCCGTTACACCAATTTCTTTAGAACCATTTGATGATTCAGTTCCATGGATTGAAGCGGACAAAGGCTTTATGGTTGTCCCGGGGAAATATTTTGTATCACTTTCAAAATTTGAAGATGGAATTTTTTCAGAGCTCCTCTCTGCTCAGGAATTTAACTGTGTTCCATTAAATAACACCTCTATCCCAGCTCAAGACAAGCAAGCACTGGATTACTTCAACAAACAAGTTGCGGAGTTGACGAGAGCAATCACCGGATTAGATGCCTACCGTAAAGAACTTGTGGATAAACTATCATATCTTAAAAAAGCCGCGATTGAAACTGCTTCAGTTCCTGAAGATACTTACGGAAAAATAATTAATATCGAACTAGATCTTAAAGAACTGAATCGTGAGCTTAATGGCGACCGGCTTCGTTCGAGATACGAAGGTGCAACACCTACTTCGGTAAAACAAAGAGTTGAATTAATCACCGGTGCACTTTGGAACACAACCGCAGCACCTACAAATACTTTTATCACATCATATGAAATTGCTGCAGGTAAGTTCGATGAGATATCAGCTTCGTTGCGTTCAATTGATCTAAACGTAAAACAGGTTGAAGATATTCTTGAGCAATATGGTGCACCATACACACCGGGAAGATTTCCTGAGTGGAGGAGAAATTAGTTTATCTATATAAATATGTACTTAATTATTTTATAATTATACTTTACAATGAAATTTACTCTTAAAATGTATTGCGTTTTGCATAACGTTTTATGCAACTACAAACTGAAAAGCATTTATTATGATTAGTTCAACTCAGATTAAAAAAAGATTATTTTCTCAATTCACTTGGTGCTTAATATTATTTTTGCTATTGATTAGCTGCGGTGAAAAGTCATCGCAAGTAACTGAAAATTTAAATCTTTCTGCTGAGGATATTGCGGAGATAAAGGAAATTAACAGAAATTACACACAAGGCTGGTTAGAAAATGATTCTAAAAAAGTACTCGGACTGTATAGCGATTCAGCTACTATTATTCCTAGCGGACTTTTACCCATCCAGGGGAAAAAAGCAATTACAGATTTTTGGTTTCCAAATGATAGTTCAACCACAATTATTCACTACTACGATCTTGAAATTTTAGAGATCGGTGGTACTACCAACATTGCATATACATATGAAAATGGAAAATTGTCCTTTACTTATGAAAAAGATGATTTTAAATTGGATCGTGAAGCGGTATCATATGCCATTACAATTTATAAAAAGGTAGAATCGGGTGAATGGAAAATCACAAAACGAATATGGACAGATATGAATAAATAGAGGAACCGGTACACCACACACTCCGGGAAGATTTCCTGAGTGGAAGAAAAGTAATTAACTGATGAGAAAGAATTAATTCCTGTCTGTTTCAGTTGCACAAACGGCAGATGCAGTACTAACAGAATATTTTCAGGTTATTGGACAGGAAAATCTGCTAAAGACAAATACATATGTAACTAAAGGAAAAATTCTACAGGCAGAATTTGAAATACCATTCACAGCTTACAATAAGAAACCAATGAATTACAGATTAGAAGCTGAATTTCAGGGTATGAAAATTATAACTGCATTTAACGGGGAATCCGGCTGGTCAATCAACCCAATGATGGGCTCTACTGAACCACAACCAATGACTGCCGAGCAAATCGAAAGAACAAAACTTCAGGCAGATTACGATGGTATGTTTTACAATTATGCTGAAAAAGGATATACAGTTGAATTTATGGATAAAGACTTTGTAGATGATATTGAAGTTTATGTCCTGAAGCTTACCACACCAAATGATGATATTATCACTTCATATTTTGATGCGGAAAATTACGTCTTACTTAAATCATCGTCAAATATGTTGGTTCAGGATGTTGAAACCGAATTCGAGATGTACTTCAGTAATTACAAATTTGTTGACGAAATTTTGGTGCCATTTGCAATTGAAACAAAAGTAAACGGAAATACAGCAATGAACATGGTGATTGATGAAGTTACTTACAATGTTGATATACCAGATTCAATGTTTGAAATGCCGGAAATAACTGAACCAACTGATTCAACAGGAATGTAAAAAATCAATAGGTGATTAAAATGAAAAGAATGATCTTCAACATAATTTTTGTATTTGTAGTTTTTGCTTTTCAATATTCAGATGCACAAACGATAAAACTTACTCCAAGTTTCTTTGGATCTATGGAAGCCAGAGAAATAGGTCCCGCAGTCATGAGCGGAAGAATATCTGCACTCGATGCTTTCAATGATGATGCAAGGTTGGTTTACGTAGGTGCAGCAAGCGGTGGATTATGGAAAAGTACAAATGGAGGGACAACTTTTGAAGAAGTATTTGAAAAGGAAGTCCAATCCATTGGTGCGGTGGCAATCGACCAAAAACATAAAGACACTGTTTGGGTAGGAACCGGTGAATCCTGGACAAGAAACAGCATCAGCATTGGCAATGGTGTTTATAAAACTACAAACGGTGGTGATGACTGGGAGCATCTTGGATTGGAACAGACAGATCACATTTCAAAAATTGTAATCAATCCTGAAAACAGTAATGAAGTTTATGTTGCAGCTCTCGGTTGTGTTTGGTGCCCAAATGAAGAGCGAGGAGTATTCAAAACCAACGATGGTGGAAAAACCTGGGAGAAAATTCTTTATGTAGATGAAAGCACTGGTTGTGCTGATCTCACAATGGATCCTTCCAATCCAAATATTTTATTTGCAGGTATGTGGGATTTCCAGAGGAAACCGTATACATTCAGATCAGGAGGATCGGGAAGTGGTTTATACAGGACTACTGATGGGGGGAAAAACTGGACAAAGGTCGATGTTGATCCTTCTTTAGGTGAACTCGGAAGAATTGCAGTTGCTTTTTCACCGGTTAGCTCCGATATCATTTATGCATTGATCGAATCTAAAAAAACCGGATTGTATCGTTCAACTGATGGTGGTAAAAACTGGGAATTAAAAACAACTTCACAGGTAGTTGCTGATCGTCCGTTCTACTTCTCCTATATTGTTCCGGACCCTGTTGATACAAACAGAATTTATAAACCTCATTACTATTTATCAGTTAGTGATGATGGTGGGTATTCGTTCACCTTTGCTTATGTTGAAGGAGGAAATGTACATTCTGATTTACATGCTTTGTGGATAAATCCAAAAAACAACTCCTATATGTATCTTGGGACTGATGGTGGACTTTACATCAGCTATGACAGGGGAAGCACGTGGGCTCACTCTCAGAATTTACCGTTGTCACAATTTTACCACGTTGCTGTTGATAAAGAAAAACCATACAATGTTTACGGAGGTTTACAGGATAACGGTTCGTGGGTTGGTCCATCACAGGATGTTGGAGGAATCACAAACTGGGACTGGGAGAGTGTGGGTTATGGAGACGGTTTTAATGTCCTTCCGGATCCAATTGATAAGAATATTATTTATTGGCAGTACCAGGGCGGAAATTTAATGC
>JAOTUT010000210.1 GCA_029863735.1 Ignavibacteria bacterium | reverse complement strand
GCTGATCCTACTTGTAGCAGTATGTGTCATTTAGACAGTGATGGAATTGAAGGTACAAATCCTAAGACTCATGCTAGTAATTATATGCATAATGAGTATGGAGATTGGCATTCTACTCAAGCTTCAATTTGTTATAATTGTCATACAAGCCAAAATCCATCATCACCTGCAGGATTAGGATTTTGCGGATATTGTCATGGAGCCAATTGAAATGATTAAGAATAAAGTAAGATATATTTTAGTTTATTTATCATTGATGATGGTAACATTATATGTTGCTAGCTGCAGTGATGTAAATACTAATATTCCTCCTCCTCCAACCATATTAGTTCACGGTGAGGGTGTAGATTCAATTAATTCTCCGAATTGGCATGGTAATCTCGTAAAAGAATACAACTACAATTTAATGGTATGTCAGAATTGTCACGGCCCAAACTACGATGGTGGATTAGTCAATAAGTCTTGTCTCAATTGCCATGTATTTTCACAAGGACCTGAAAATTGCACAACTTGTCATGGTAGTTTAAATAGTAATGCACCGCCAAAAGACTTAAATGGAAATACCTCAACAAGTGCACCCGGGGTTGGCGCACATCAAAGTCATCTTACTATAAATATAATGGGCAGAGCTGTTTTATGTTCAGAATGTCATAATATTCCCGGTGGTCTGTTTACACCCGGACATATTGACTCTGACCAACCAGCGGAAATTAATTTTAATGGCCCGCGGAGTCTTACTATAACTAATGAACCAACTACAACTCAATATTCTCCTTCTTTACCATTGTTTGTACCGGATCCGATTTTTAATTACACAGATTTAACTTGCTCAAATACTTACTGCCACGGTTACTTTAAAAATGGAAATTTGGAAAACGAACCTGTTTGGAATGATCCTTCAACGTCTCAATGTGGAAGCTGTCACGGAGATGGTTCGAATCCTTTACCTAAACGTCAATCGGAGGGTGGCACTCATCCCAGCAATGATAATTGTTACATTTGCCATCCGGATGTGGTGGATGAGAACCTTAATATAATTGATCCTGTAAAACATATTGACGGATTGCTTAATCTATTTGAAGATGATATAAATTTTTAGTTCTCACTTAATTAACATAACTAGTTATAAAGGAGTAATTTAAATGAAACAAACCAAGAATCTTATAAAACTATTTTTAGCTGCAGCGCTATTAATAGTTCTTAGTGTTGCCTGCGAAGGTCCTGAAGGCCCGGCAGGTCCACAAGGTCCAGCAGGTGCTCAGGGAGATAATTACGTCAACTGGGAAGGATATGCAGATGGAATACAATGCGCAGCCTGCCATAATCCAGACATTGATACAACATATTTTGTTTGGGCAAGAAGAACACAATGGTCACTTTCAAAACATGCGGCTGGTGGACACTATTTCGAGAATAGTACTACCTGTGTACCTTGCCATACCACTGAAGGATTTATTAAGCAGGATTTAGGTCAACCTGTTGTCGGAACCACTTATTCATCACCGATTGGGTGTTTTGCCTGTCATTCACCACACTCAAGAGCTAATTTCTCTCTGAGAACTGTAGAACCGGTAACAATGTTAGCTGGGATCGAGGGTCAATCTGATCCTGTTTTCGATTATGGTAAAGGAAACCTGTGCGCAGCATGCCATAAACCACGTAGTATCAACCCAAAACCAGATCCAACAAAAACTGCAGCTACAGATACTATTGTAATTACATCATCTCGTTGGTATCAACACTATGGAGTTCAAGGTTTAATGTTAGCTGGATATAGTGGATTTGAATTTGAAGGTCAATCATATTCTAATTCATATCATACCAATGCTGCTACAATTTTGGAGGAAGGTTGCCCTACTTGTCATATGGCTGAGGAAGAAAGAAACGTAGCCGGTGGTCATACAATGTGGCTTGAGTTTGATGGCGATGAAATGCTTGAAGGATGTAATCAAACTGGTTGCCATTCAGGACTTGAAGAACTAGACTATGAAGGAGTTCAGACACAAACTGAGCTGTTATTAGATAGCTTACATACACTTCTTTTCAATAAAGGATGGATTACAGCATCTGGATCCGTAAATGCTAGCTCGAGCAACCCACTAAAGATTGCTCCGGCATACTTATCTGGTGCAATGTATAACTACTATTACGTTGAACATGATTTGAGTGAAGGTGTACACAACACCAAATATGCTCAAAAGCTTCTCCAAACATCTATTGATGCATTAAACGCAGAATAATCTAGCAGTAGTATAAAAAAATATTAAAAAAGCCGCTTCATAGCGGCTTTTTTTATTTTATTAACCGAAACCTTTTGGTAGGTTAGCGGAGAGAGAGAGATTCGAACTCTCGGTCCTGCAAGCAGGACAACGGTTTTCGAGACCGCCCCGTTAAACCACTCCGGCATCTCTCCCAAAAAAGATAAACTAGTGTGTAACAAATATATAAATTAATTTCATCCAGATTTGTTCATTCGTAATCAATTATTTGCTCGACTCTGAATGTTTGAGAGCTATTTAATATATTTGTATATCAAAAATCGGAGAGGTGCAAGAGTGGTTGATTTGGCTACCCTGGAAAGGTAGTGTACCCGCAAGGGTACCGTGGGTTCGAATCCCACCCTCTCCGCTCAAATCTGTTCCCTCTATTTCCCCAAGCCCGGATGAACCTACTCTGGTAAAAAATTGGTTCCTCCTTCATTTAATAGTTTGTCTTTCAATCACACAAATTCACCACTTATACATAAATCGTTTTAATCTCATAGTTATTAAATTAATTTTAGTTCAGTGATTTAAGAAGTTATAGTTAAGAAAGAGATCCCCCCAAGACAGCAGATAAACATGCTACCCTGGAAGAGTCCCGAATTTATTTCGGGACTCTTCTTTTTAAATCCGGATTGATCCGACTCACGCATTTTCAATTTCATTTGTTTAATTTTACCGGCAATTTATTAAACGATGGTTCATTTCAAGAAACATATCTTTAGCACGCTTCAATTAGCGTATCCAGTAATTATCGGCCAGTTAGGTATTATTATGATGGGAGTGGTTGATAGTCTGATGGTTGGAAAGCTAGGTGCAGCTCCGCTCGCTGCAGCGTCATTGGGAAATACTCTTGCATTTATTATGCTGATCATAGGAATCGGCGTCTCGTTAGCTGTTACTCCCTTAGTCGCAATAGCAATTGGTGCAAAAAAATTTGAAGATTGTGGAATTTACTTCAGGCAGTCGCTATTGGTTAATGGTATTTTTTCAATTCTATTAGCTGTAATGATATTTTTTGCTGCTGGGCTAATCCAATACTTTGATCAGCCTTTGGAGATTCAGTTTCAAGCAGAATCCTATATGAGAATTCTTGGATTAAGTTCAGTACCGCTTATGCTTTTTCAGACATACAAACAGTTCATTGAAGGATTATCTGTTATGCGTCCTGCTATGATAATAACACTGACAGCTAATATAGTTAATGTCTTTACTAATTGGCTATTAATATTCGGGAATTGGGGATTTCCGGCTCTCGGTTTGGATGGTGCCGGTTGGGCTACATTCGCTTCAAGAGTTTTTATGGCTTTAGCTCTAATGATTTTTGTAATGAACAATAAATTCTTCAAACAGTATGATGTATCATTTCACTTCAGAAGCATTAACTGGCGGGTAATAAAAAAGATACTTTCCCTCGGACTACCCAGCGGTATTCAGTATTTCTTCGAGGTAGGAGCCTTTTCTTTTGCTGTGATTATGGTGGGCTGGCTTGGCACAATACAGCTAGCCGCACACCAGATTGCCATTAGCCTCGCTTCTATCTCGTTTATGGCTGTACTCGGTATTTCAGTAGCTGGATCGATCAGAGTTGGAAATGCTGTTGGAATGAAGGACATTTCAGAAACTCGACGGGCAGGATTTACAGCTTCTTTTCTTGGTGCCTCCATAATGCTTGTTGCAGGAATTATCTTTGTTCTCTTCCGAGATTTTTTACCTACATTATACATTAGTGACCAGGAGGTAATTTCATATGCATCATCGTTATTGATCATTGCTGCACTCTTTCAAATCTCGGATGGAATTCAAGCTGTTGGTATTGGCATTTTACGAGGATTAACAGATGTAAAAATTCCGACGGCGATAACTTTCATTGCTTACTGGATCGTAGGCTTGCCGGTTGGTTACATTCTCGGTTTTACATATGAGCTTGGCGTTCAGGGTGTCTGGATTGGATTATTGCTTGGTTTAACAACTTCTGCAATATTGCTTACACTCAGATTCAATTCCAGAAGTAA
>JAOTUT010000209.1 GCA_029863735.1 Ignavibacteria bacterium | reverse complement strand
GAGAATTCAGGTTCAGCGTATATATTCAGGAGAGATGGTACCAATTGGATAGAAGAACAAAAGCTCACTGCCAGCGATGGTGCTGAGGATGATGATTTTGGAGGCTCAGTATCAATCTCAGGAGATTACGCTATTGTTGGTGCTGAATGGGATGATGGTGGGCAAGGTTCAGCATATATATTCAGGAGAAATGGTACGAGTTGGATAGAAGAACAAAAACTCACTGCCAATGATTTTTATTTTGGAGGCTCAGTATCAATCTCAGGAGATTATGCGATTATTGGTGCCCAACCTTCTTCTGTCGGTTCAGCGTATATATTCAGGAGAGATGGTACCAATTGGATAGAAGAACAAAGGATTACAGCAAGTGATGGTGCTACGGGTGATTGGTTTGGAAGCTCAGTATCAATCTCAGGAAACTACGCTATTGTTGGTGCCTATGGGAATGATGATGCTGGCTCAGCCTATATCTATAAAAGAGACGGTGTGAATTGGATAGAAGAACAAAAGCTCACTGCAAGTGATGGTGAACCGAATGATTATTTTGGAAACTCAGTATCAATCTCAGAAGATTATGCAATTGTTGGTGCTGTATATGATGGTAATAGTCATCAAGGTTCAGCATACATATTCAGGCGAGATGGTGCAAGTTGGATAGAAGAACAAAAGCTCACTGCAAGTGATGGTGAACCCAATGATGAGTTTGGGGGCTCAGTATCAATCTCAGGAAATTATTCAATTGCTGGTGCCGAATGGGATGATGATAATGGAGAGTGGTCAGGTTCGGCCTATATTTATAGTGGTTTTGTTGTAGGAGTTGAGGAGGAAAAATCAGGGGTTCCTAACTTTTTCAAACTGGTTCAAAATTATCCCAACCCCTTCAACCCAATAACAACAATCAACTATCAAATACCAGAATTAAGTTTTGTTACGCTTAAAGTTTATGATGTGTTGGGTAGTGAGATTATAACATTAGTTAATGAAGAAAAATCTGTTGGGAGTTATGAGGTTGAATTTAATGCTACGCAATTACCAAGCGGAATTTATTTCTACATATTGCAAGCAGGTTCTCCTTCGACAAACTCAGGACAGAGTTTTGTTGAGACTAAGAAGATGGTGTTGATGAAATAAAATAATTTACTTTATGGAGGTTTAGAATGAGAAAAAAATACAATATCAGCCAGTTCGCAATAATTTATTACTTTTTATCTGTACTTCTTTGTACTACTTTTTTAAGCGCACAGAACAGAGTCCTTGTTTGGGCAGATGAATTTGATCATTCAATAGATTTTTCTGTTTGGGATTTTGATATTGGACCCACCAATGATAATGTTCATTATTATACAAACCGTCCCCAGAACATGCAGGTATTTGATAGTGTATTAAACATTATCGCCTTGGAAGAATTTTATATGGGCTACAATTACACATCTGCTCTTTTAAAAACAAAAATAAATTGGAGATATGGCAGGTTTGAAGCGCGGATTAATTTGCCGGAAACCAATGGATTTGTTCCTGCATTTTGGATGCTGCCTTCTGAAAGTAGTTATGGCTGGTGGCCCAAAAGTGGTGAAATAGATATTATGGAACAACCCTCAAATGAAATCAGCAATATTTATGGTACAATTCATACTGAAACCTACAATAGTTTTACAGGAAGTGGTCCTGTGGGTGATGTTACAGTTGTCCCTAATGCACAGACATCATTTCATCTCTACGCCATAGAATGGACACCAAATCAGATTGATTTTTATGTTGATGCACAAAATTATTTTTCTTTCAGTAATGACCATACCGGATCAGCCACATGGCCGTTCGATAAACCCTTTTATATCATTCTGAACCTGGCGGTTGGTGGTGCCTGGGTAGGTAATCCGGATTCAACTACTGTGTTTCCTGCGATCATGGAAGTGGATTACGTGAGAGTTTACCAATACTTTGATGATGTTGCTATTAATGGAGCAGATGATAACCCTTATTTTAGTTCAGATATTTCTTATTCTGTCCCCGATCTTAATAGTGCAAGTTATTCATGGGAGGTTCCGGGAAACGCCCAGATTGTTGCCGGCCAAAATACGAACCAGATAAATGTTGACTGGAATTATTTTGGTGGAGATATAAAAGCTAACGTTACTACAAGTGCCGGATCACGAATAATTAATTTTCCGGTAAAAGTGTCTGACAATTTACTTAAGAATCCCGGCTTTGAAAAAGGGGTTAAATATTGGAATGGAATAGTGCACTATCCCGCACAAGCTGACTTTAGTTTAGATACCAATACTGTTTTTTATGGTAATCAATCTTTATCCGTTGATGTGGAAACACTGGGTGCAAATCCCTGGGATATTCAGTGCTCACAAGCGGATATAATATTTGAAGCCGGTGAAGAATATATTCTACGTTTCCGGGCAAAAACAGATAATTCAGCCGGTGATATTAATCTGGCAATTATCAGCTTTGATCCTTTGTTTGTGTACTATAGTGAGATAATCCATTTAACGAATAACTGGACACAATATGAAATTAATTATACCGCAACTACCAGTGATACGGTTGCTATAAATATAGATTTGAGTTTCCAAACAGGCGTTTATTATTTAGACAATTTTCTGTTAACTACACCGGAATTATTAAGCGGCAACCAAATAAAGAATGCTGACTTTTTTGATGCTGATTCTTTTTGGAATTTTGTTACGCTTTCCTTGGCACAGGCCACCGGAACTGTAATAGATGGCGAGTATAATGTGATAATTACTAACGGCGGTAATAATATATGGGATATTCACCTGGGGCAATCGGGTATTAATATGGAATCTGGGCAGGAATATACTGTTTCATTTGATGCCTATGCGGCAGCTTCCCGCACGATTTCAGCGCTGGTGGGCAAAAATTCTGCGCCATGGACAGTTTATCATACACCCCAGATATTTTCATTAACAACATCAAAGCAAACATATACCTATTCATTTGTTATGAATGATCCATCAGATAATCAGTCCCGATTTGGATTTGATATTGGAGGATCTACAATTGATGTTTTTTTTGATAATATCAGGGTAAGTTCAGGAACTACTCCGGTCAACATATCGGAGATACTAATCGCACCGAAATCGTTCCAATTATTTCAGAACTACCCTAATCCTTTTAATCCAAATACAACAATCAAATATCAAATACCTGATGTGAGTTTTGTTACACTTAAAGTTTATGATGTTTTAGGAATTGAAATTACAACATTAGTGAATGAAGAAAAATCTGTTGGGAGTTATGAGGTTGAGTTTAATGCTACGCAATTACCAAGCGGAATTTATTTCTACATATTGCAAGCAGGTTCATTTGTTGAAACTAAGAAGATGGTATTGATGAAATAAAATGTAAATATTTAATTTATATATCAGGGATGTATTATGTATAAAAAACTTATCGCCAGCGTTCTTGTTGTTGCCTTACTGAATTTATTTGGATGTTATTCTTTTGAAGCTATCACTGTTCCCGAATACGAACAGGTTGAAAAAGAAGAAGGCAAGCCGGGTGAAATCTATGTAAAAACAAAAGACTCTCAAGAATATCATTTTTCAGAATCGAATTTTTACATTGAGAATGACACGTTATACGGAAAGGAAATATCACTTCAAAGTGAGATAGAACCGCCATTTGAAGGAAAGTTTGCTTTAACAGAAATAAAATCAATCCAATTGGAAGACTTTGGTCAGAAATACCCCTCTCTTATGACAGTTTCACAATATCAAAAGATTGAAGCAGAAAGCGGTAAGCCTGATGAATTTTATTTTACAAAAATTGACTCTACAAAATATCGTTTTATGAAGAATGATTATCATATAGAGAAAGACACTTTATATGGGAAGGGCTTCCTGATACTTGATAAAGAACAGCCATTGGTTAGAAAAATTGCTCTTTCAAACATAGCGTTTATAGAAGTCGATTCCATTAATTGGCTAAATACCAGTCTTCTAAGTCTTGGAATTGCGGTTGTAGCTTTTATACTTTTCTTAGTCATTGCCTATGCGTCAGGCGCAACTAAGCATTGGGGTCCGTAATAATTTATAAATCTTTTATAGGAATACTAAAAGAAAGGAAAACAAATGGGATCTGAAAATTTGTTGAAACAAAGAACCTACTTGCCGGCAGGCAGGGATGCTGTTGATTCGTTGAAGGGTGAAATGTTATATAACCATTTATTGTAAGCGGTTGCAGAATTAGTGGGGTAATTTTATGTGGCTTACTGGTTTTTTAGGTGCAAGTAATATTTGAGAATTAGCAG
>JAOTUT010000207.1 GCA_029863735.1 Ignavibacteria bacterium | reverse complement strand
TCCCTGCCAAGAATATCATAAATTTTAATTCGTACCACATCTGCCTTGATAATGCTGTAGCGAATTGTTGTTGATGGATTAAATGGATTCGGATAATTTTGAAACAAATTATAATCTTCAGGTAGAGAAGCAATCCCACCATCAACTGATACAATTGGAGGAATTGGTGGAAGAACTACTGATTCTTCATCAACTGAAATTGTGTAAATTGCAGAACCATATGCTGGCAAGGTAACACTAAAATTTGCTAAATCACTTCCGAGAACCTGCATATTGTTATCAGAATATAAATTATTAACCCAATAAGTTGAGCCCTGATTAAATCCGCCAGTAAATTTAAGATTAGCTGTTGTTAAATTCATCGTAACTGTTTTACTGCTGTTGCTAAAATTGGCTACAGTTAATCCATTTGAATCACGATTTGGTCTGAGGAATGCATAAACAATTCCATCTGTTGATGTAATCCTATCGAATTCAGATTCATCCGAACTATTCACTTGCCCATCTCCATTAGTATCTAATTTATGTTGTGAGAATGCCGGAAACTGTGAACGGATTTGTGCAATTCGCTGGTAATGAGGAGTGAGCATATCTCTGCCGCCAAAATTCCAATCGATTATTCCTCTCCGCCTGACATTCAAATCAGGTTCGCCTGGTTGACCAAGTCCCTTTCCCCAGCCAACTTCCTGTCCGTTCATCATCATCGGCATTCCCGGCGCAGTGAAAATAACTGTTGCCATCGGCATTGTCTTTTCAAAAGAATTATAAATGTAACTGATTCTATCTTCGTCCTGTGATTCCATAAATCTCAAAAAGTAAGAATTTTCACCTGGATAATAACCATTGTTATTAAGCTGCGAGTGCAATGTATTCACACCTGATGAAGTAAAATTAAAATTTCGAATAGCATTAAAGTACGATGCAAAATCGTAGCTGGCATCTAATCCACCATTCTGGTCAGCGTAAATTACTTCTGTGCCTACTCCTGTTCCATCATCTTCACCAAGAAGAAGGATATCCGGTTTAATATGCTTCAAAGAACTCCTTACCGGTGTTCCCATATTACTTTCGCCGTACTTTCTATGTGGTCCCCAATAAACATCGAAGCGGTAACCATCAATTCCGAATTCTCTCACCCAATAATCATAAACTCCTGTCATATAATTACTGGCATCAATATCTCTCCAATCATAATTCAACAAAGCATCACTAAAACCACAATAGTAGTAAATTCCCTGTGGAGTAACACACTGCCCCAGCCCATTGGTGTTGTGGGCAATGAATTCTGTTTGATAGTAATTCCAATATTGAGAGTAATCACCGTAAAGTAATGCTTCCTGAGCAAATGGATGCAAGCGACCGGTATGATTAGGAGTAATATCCTGAATGACTTTTAATCCAAACTGATGTGCTGCATCAACAAAATCTTTGTAATCCTGATCAGTACCGTAGGAAGTTTCAACTTTCATAAAATCAATAATGTTGTAACCGATATTAATCTGGTTATCCATGTTTCCGGGAACTTCAGTCACAGGCAAAACCCAGATTGTGTTGAAACCCATCGCTTTTATATACGGTAGATTTGCTATAGCAGCTTGAATAGTTCCGGCTGGTGTAAATGCTTTGTAGAATAGTAAATAAATTCTTGCTTCTTTTAACCATTGAGGATTATCTGCATATCCTGCAACCCGCACATTTTGACTGTCTTCAATTACAACAAAGAAAGTTTCTGTAGAATCAAGATTCATATCCGGATCTTCTACAATTAAGGATAAATAATACTCACCCGGTAAAGTTGGTTTCGTAATTATTATTTCTTCGTTAGTTTGTCCGTTTATTCCAAGTGGCTGAGGATTAGCTTGATCTTCTTTCCAGAGATATGTTAGTAACTGAGTATCGGGATCGTTGCTGTTTGCACCACTTAATGTAAGTGACATACCTATCTGAGTAATATCAATTTGTGCATTTGGAATGTGATTGACCTGACGAATTATATTTAGAGTATCAGAAGATTCAGTTTGACTGCCAACCAGAGCTTCCATAATAAAATTATTTTCGCCTTCAAGAAGAAAGAGAGTCGTATCTAAAATTCCATCAGTTAATGAAACAGTCCAAGTCGAATCAAACCTTATAATTTGTGCCGAAGTAACCGTTGTATCAAACCCTCCGTTTTCATTAAATACCGCTCCCTGAATTCTCCAGTTATTTTTCCAGGTTTCGGCTGGTAATGTTAAAAACTGAACTACATCAGCTTGCACAGTAAATGTAGTTGTATCAGCACTTGATGTACCGATACTGCTTTCCGCATACACAATTAATTGATGTTGACCATCGCCCAAAGGATCAGGGAGAGTGAAAGAGATTTCTTTCGAAGCTGGATCATAGTAAGTGCCGATGTCCTCATAATCATTTCCGTCAACGGTAATTTTTATTGTTCCTGTGTCCACACTTGATGATATTGAAGGAAAAAGGTATGCAGTAATTTGAGGAAATCTTGTTCTTACAACTCCATATGCCACCGTAGAATTTGGTAGAAGATAGTGAATGGTAGGGTTCCTGATGAATAAATAGGAATTATTATTATCATTAGGGTTCTGCCTTGGATTTAAAGGATCAGAAAACCAGTTACCATCATTAAATTTATATTGATACGCACCCGGAATGCTGAATGGTGCGGGTAATGGATCCGGACCGCCAACTCTCAGTTTTACTATTTTATACCATGTATTTGTACCGGCATCAAAACTCATTAGCGAAATCGGAGTCGTTACCCAACCATTAAACTCACCCGGTAAAAAAACATTTGTTGGAGTATTTGTCGGATGATAATAGAAAGTTACAAAGACACTGTCATCCTGTTGACTGAATGTTAATTGAGTAAGAATTAAAATTGTAATTAGTAAAGTTAAAAATCGCATCTTCGATTCCTTTAGTAATAATATTAATTTTTCTTTCCGGTAACCTGAACTGTTATTTCTCTTTTTCTCGAACGATTATCAAAATCAATAAAAATAATTTGTTGCCATGTTCCAAGCAGCAAACTTCCTTTTGAAAAAGGAACTGTTAGTGAAGCTCCCTGGAGTGCAGCTCTTATATGTGAATGTCCGTTGCCATCGTGCCAGGTATTATCGTGCTCATAATTGATATTTTCAGGAGCTATGCGCTCAAAAAATTTTGGATAGTCTTTAAGCAAACCCGGTTCATATTCAATAGTGGTTATCCCGGCGGTTGATCCACCTGCAAATACGAGGACGTTCCCTTCAATAAAATTATTTTGTGTTATGAGATTATAAACTTTATCAGTTATATCAATAATATCACAATTCCCCTTGGTTGAAAGACTTATTGAATAAGTTTCAATTTCCATAAAGAACTCTCGTTAAATTATCAAAAAATTAACTATTTAAAGTTACAAAAATTTGCACCAGACTGGCTTCTGCTAAGCTTTTACATTGGAAGTGTAGTGGAAGGCGTTTAATTTTGCACCATAATTATTAATTAAAAATAAGGGAACGAAATGAATTCACAGGATTTCATTAAGCTTGAAGATAAATACGGCGCTCATAACTATCACCCACTTGAGGTTGTGATAGACAGAGGTAAAGGAGTATGGGTTTGGGATGTTGAAGGGAAAAAATATCTTGATTTTTTATCAGCTTATTCTGCAGTTAACCAGGGACATTGTCATCCAAAAATAATTAATGCTTTAACTGAGCAGTCACAAAAGCTTACATTAACTTCACGCGCATTTTATAATAGCGTTCTCGGAGAATACGAGAAATATATTACTGAATATTTTGGTTATGATAAAGTTTTACCGATGAACACAGGTGTTGAAGGTGATGAAACAGCATTTAAACTTGCACGTAAGTGGGCTTATGCTGTTAAAGGAATTCCGCAAAACAAAGCAAAAGTTATTTTCTGCGAAGGCAACTTTCATGGTCGTACTATGATGGCTGTCTCAGCATCAAATGATCCTGATTGTAAGGATGGATTTGGTCCTTATCTTCCCGGAATTGAATTAATTCCATTCAACAATATTCCAGCTTTAGAAAAAGCTCTTGACGATCCAAATGTATGTGCTTTCCTGGTTGAACCAATTCAAGGTGAAGCTGGTGTAATGGTTCCTGATGAAGGATATTTGAAAAAAGCTTACAATCTGTGCAAATCCAAAAATGTTTTATTCATTGCAGATGAAGTTCAAACTGGTTTATGCCGAACCGGAAAACTGCTTGCCTGCGATCACGAAAATGTCCGACCCGATGTTCTGATTCTTGGTAAAGCTTTGTCTGGTGGAGTTATG
>JAOTUT010000206.1 GCA_029863735.1 Ignavibacteria bacterium | reverse complement strand
TAAGTAAATCAGAAAAATAAGTTTCAATTTCCTGCTGCCCTCTCTCGCCAACTTCGTGATGATGATATTTTACTTTTACTCCTTGTTTAATTAATAGTTTTGTTAGCTGATCTCTGAAATCATCATATTCATCAAAAGGATTCACAGCGTGATACGCTTTCTTATAAAATTCTTCAACGTGTTCAACTTTGTAATAAGATGACGAAGTGCGGGTATCATATTCAACATTAGAGAAAATATAAAATTCAAACTCGGGTCCCCACCACGATGTATCTGCACCTGAAACTTTCTTTAACAAGGATTCAGCCTGCTTTGCAAGAAATCTTCCATCCTGATTAAATGGAGTTCTCTTTTCATCAGCCAGCTTAATGTGAGAAAAAAAAGTAAGAGTCGAAGCTTCACGGAAAGGATCTATTGCTGCTGTTTCCAGATCCGGAACTAAAACCATATCACTGTTTTCAACTTTTCTAAAGCCATAGCTTGATCCATCAAAACCAACTCCTTCAGTTATAATTTTTTCAAGAATTTTATCATAATAAGGAAGCGTTATGTGATGGAGTCTTCCCACGAGGTCAATTGCTTTAAGGTCAATGAATTCAACTTTTTTTTGCTTTATTAGAGTGTTACACTTTTGTAGATGATTGTTTTTCATTTTAATACCTGTTAATGAAGGATAATTCAACTTTATTTTTACTAAAGACAAAAATGCCCGGAAGATTATTTCATCAACCGGGCTAAATAATTACGCGTTATAATTTAACGCATCAACGCCTGGGTAGACTGCAGTTACATCAAGCTCTTCTTCAATTCTTAACAGCTGATTGTATTTAGCAATACGATCTGTCCTTGATGCAGAACCAGTTTTTATTTGTCCAGCATTGGTTGCAACAGCGATATCTGCTATTGTAGTATCTTCAGTTTCACCTGAACGATGACTGATGACACTTGTGTAGCCATTTATTTTTGCAAGCTCAATTGCATCGAGAGTTTCTGTCAAAGTTCCAATCTGGTTTACTTTTATTAAAATCGAATTCGCAACGCCAAGCTCAATTCCTTTTGCAAGCCTATTTGTATTTGTAACAAAAATATCGTCTCCCACTAACTGAATCTTATCACCGATTTTGTCAGTGAGAAGTTTCCATCCATCCCAATCATCTTCTGCCATACAATCCTCCATAGAAACGATTGGATATTTGCTTGCCCAGCCAGCCCAGTAATCAACCATTTTTTCGATTGGTATTTCCTGATTGGGTGCAGATTTAAAAAGATGATACGCATTTTTTTCTTTGATGAAGAATTCACTTGCTGCCGGATCAAGTGCGATTGCAATTTCTTCACCAATCTTGTAACCTGTTTTCTGAATAGCTTCAAGAATTACTTCGATTGCTTCTTCATTTGATTTTAAGTTTGGTGCGAACCCGCCTTCATCACCGACTGCAGTATTATATCCTTTTGCTTTCAGAACTGATTTAAGTGCGTGAAAAGTTTCAGCACCCATCCTTAAAGCTTCTGCAAAATTTGGTGCACCAACCGGCATCACCATAAATTCCTGGAAGTCAACATTATTATCGGCATGCTTTCCACCATTAAGAATATTCATCATAGGGACTGGTAAAGTTTTGGCATTCGTTCCGCCGATGTATCTGTAAAGAGGAAGATCAAGTGTATCAGCCGATGCTTTTGCACAAGCAAGCGATACACCGAGAATAGCATTAGCTCCATAGTTTGATTTATTTTCAGTTCCATCAAGATCAATCAGCAACTTGTCGATTGCTACCTGGTCAGCTGCATCGAGTTCTATCAACTGGTCTGCAATTTTTTCATTAACGTTTTCAACTGCTTTTTGAACGCCTTTGCCGTTATATCGGTTCTTATCTCCGTCTCTTAATTCAACTGCTTCGTGCTCACCGGTAGATGCACCGCTCGGAACAGCGGCTCTTCCGATAATTCCGCTTTCAAGCATTACTTCAACTTCAACAGTAGGATTACCTCTTGAGTCTAGTATTTCTCTGGCTATTATATCGACAATTGTGGTCATTTTTTTCTCCGTATAGGTTTCAAATAATTTTCAAAATTTATAAATGAAAATTACCTAATGGGCAATGAAAATGAAAGGAAATTGATCTTCCTAGATACTGATTTAATATTAGTTCTTGCGATTTGAATAACAAATCAACCGCCATTTATCAAATAAAAATTGTTCATCAAATAGTTTAACTTATCTTTGCACTCCATAATTCATTAATTATAGTAAAGATGAACGAGAAGTACGGGCTTAAAGCATACACTGCCTGGATAACCATTTGTATAGTGTGGGGAACAACTTATCTGGCAATAAGAATTGGGGTTACAGATTTACCGCCAATGTTATTTGCTGGCTTGCGCTGGATTATCGCAGGCATTCTAATGACAATCCTTTTAAATTTACGGCATTACAAACTACCCGGACTAAAAGAACTAAAGCATCTTGCTATTGTTGGCATTTTGCTTCTTGGAATTGCAAATGGATTAGTCGTTGTTGCAGAACAATGGCTACCAAGCGGTTTGACTGCGCTTATCCTAAGCACTCTTCCTTTCTGGGTTGTTGGTATGGAATATTTTCTTCCAAACGGACCAAAAATAAATGTGTTCATTATTGCAGGATTAATTCTCGGCACGACTGGTGTAATATTAATCTTTGCGAAGGATTTAAACATTTCACTGGATTTTAACTTTCTGCTTGGGGGATTATGTTTATTAGGTGCTGTAATTGCATGGTCAGCGGGAAGCATTTATTGGAAGTACAAAAAAACGGATGTTAGACCTATGATGGGTGCATCAATCCAAATGCTCATTGCCGGAATACTACAAACTTCATTGGGATTAATTCTTGGTGAGCAGAATAATTTTCACATTACCCAAAATGGAGTTTTTGCTCTTGGTTACCTGATAGTTTTTGGTTCAATACTCGGATATGCTTCATACATTTATTCGATTACCAATCTCCCGCTTTCGCTGGTTTCAACTTATGCCTACATCAACCCGATAATCGCTATTCTACTTGGATGGTACTTTCTGAATGAGCCCCTGACAATCACTGTTTTCATAGCTGCAGGGTTTATTCTTATTGGTGTTTCTCTTGTTAAGCGCGGAAATACCTTGGCTCTAAGAAAATAAATTAGTTACCAGATTTCTCTATGTTCTACCAACGAGATTAGTTGTTGTAACTAATACTTATCTTTTACATCTAACCATCAGATAAAAAAATATTTTCATTATGAATCTCCCAATAATTATTGCATCTGCGAAAAAGAAAAAGTATTTGACTATCAAAAAGGAAGAATTGAAGATCCTTCTAGATCGATCAAAAATTCTGGTTGAAAAGGATACTTACATTTCAGACAAGATCCGCCTGCTTAAGTACGAAGATGAGTTATTTATTCAAGAAAAAAGTAACAAGGATGAATATTTAATTAGATTGATGAAAACTAAAAAAGAAGCAGAAGAGTTTATTAAGCAAAGATTAGAGATTTACGACAGTATGTGGGATGGTTGCGGGTGCAAAGTTCAATATTATGACTAGCTAATTACCAGAGTAAATCAGGGACAAATATCAGGATCAGTCACTGTTCCTTTTTCAACCTTCCTGAAATATTTTTTCTGGAAGAACAAAGCCACATTAACAAGTGCAATCAGAGCAGGGACTTCTACTAAGGGACCGATAACCGCTGCGAAGGCTTCACCAGAATTTATTCCGAATACTGCAATTGCTACTGCAATGGCAAGTTCAAAGTTGTTGCTTGCTGCGGTAAACGAGAGAGTAGCTGTTTTGCTGTAATTGGCACCGACTTTTCTTCCCATATAAAATGAAACCAAAAACATAATCACGAAGTAAAGAAGCAGCGGTATTGCAATTCTTACTACATCCAGAGGAATTTTAACAATGTATTCCCCCTTAAGAGAAAACATCACAAGTATTGTGAACAGAAGTGCTATCAATGTGATCGGACTTATCTTCGGGATAAATTTCTTTTCATACCAATCTTTGCTTTTCAGTTTTAGCATTACAAAACGAGTAATCATTCCTGCGAAGAATGGAATACCAAGATATATAAAAACACTTTCGGCAATCTGTCCGATTGTTATATCAACCGTAAAAGTCTGTAAACCTAACCACGATGGTATTACTGTGAGGAACACATACGCATAAACCGAAAAGAACAAAACCTGGAAAATTGAATTGAACGCAACAAGCCCTGCTGCGTATTCCGTATCACCTTTGGCCAGTTCATTCCAGACAATAACCATTGCGATACATCGTGCTAGTCCGATTAAAATTAATCCTGCCATATACTCAGGGTAATCCTGCAA
>JAOTUT010000205.1 GCA_029863735.1 Ignavibacteria bacterium | reverse complement strand
TCTTATTTCTTCAGAATTATTCACAAGCTCAGATAAATATTGATGATTATAATGCTGATGTAATAATAGCATGGAATAAAAAAATATTTGAAATAGCTGTAGCCGAAGACGGACTTCTCACATTGAAGGGAGTTCGTACAGCTGCTTTGATGCATATTGCTGTACATAATGCTTTGAACACAATTTTTCCGAAATATTCTCGTTATTTATACAACGGGGATATTATTATTGCAAATCCTTCTGTAGCTGTGGTTTATGCTGCCTACGAAGTGGCAATCAATCAGTATCCGGATAAACAAAAAGAACTTGAAATGGAATTAAGTAAATTATTAGAACAACTCGGTGATGAAGAAGGAATAAGTGCTGGTGAAAAATTAGGCAAGTTGTCGGCTAATTCGATACTTAGCAAACGCTTGAATGACAAATGGAATGGTGAAGCTGACTATATGTGGCATCCTATGGCTCCGGGCGTATATGCTGAATTCAACGATCACAGTGGAACTCCTGAAGGATTTATTTTCGGTGCAGGATGGGCTAAGGTTAAACCTTTTATGCTTCCATCGCAGGACAATTTCAGATCTCCGCCTCCACCGGAAATTAATAGCGATGAATACACAAAAGCATTTAATGAAGTAAAAGAAGTCGGCAGGTTTAAGAGCAAAATCAGAACATCTGATCAAACTCACTTAGCAATGTGGTGGAAAGATTTTGTGGAAAATTCTCATAATCGTCTTGCGCGATATCTTATTGCAAAAGAAAAATTAAATTTATGGGAAGCTGCAAGAGTTTTTGCGCTGCTGAACATGGCAATCTTTGATGCATACGTAAGCGTATTTGATAACAAATTCTTTTATAATCACTGGAGGCCATATACAGCAATCCGGTGGGCAGCAAATGACGGTAACCCGGATACAGAACCAGATATAACATGGAACAATCTGCACAGACACACTTACGCTTTCCCATCTTATCCTTCTGCACATGGATGTGCCAGCACCGCTGCAATGACTGTTCTTGCATATACTCTGGGAGTCGGCAATGATTACGCCTTTACGATGACAACTGAAGAAGTAGATAAAGCAGGACCATTTACAGGAAAAATAAAAATGGATCCCTCGACCCGTTCATTCAATAGTTTTTCTGAAGCAGGAATGGAAGCGGCTATGTCCAGGGTGTATTTAGGAATTCATTTTCGATATGACTCGGAAGAAGGATACAAATTAGGGAAACAAATCGGAGAGTTTGCCAACAAGGATTTTCTTATACCGAAAAAATAAAACGTAAAGCATTGTACAATTCAAACCTAGGGCTGATAAATCTTTCTCATTAAACTTCAGAATTCTTTCCAAAGAAAACAAAGAAAAGTTTAAAATAAACAGTTGAAATGGTCAGGTTAACCGTTACAAAAAAATCCCACTCTGCTTACGCGATGTGGGAACACTAATTACCATCTCAGTGAATTTAATTAGATACATTTACTCTCTGGGCTTGAAGCAGTGTACTGATTTTCTAACGCTTCACTTTCACATCTTCTGCTATTATTTCAAGCATAATCTCAAGAGAGTGTGGGTATCTTTTTATCCCTTTTGGGAGCAACACCATTTCTTTGAATTCTATCAGTTCAGAGTACAGATCAAGTGCATCATCTCCTCGTAGCCATAGCCCCGGCCAGTCAAGTTCGAACTGCATCGCGCCTGTTGGACACTCTCCTGAACTCCCCATAATAGGAATTATTGTTATTCTGTCTTTCACTCTTGTAATCATAAATCCCAGTAAATTTTTTTATAGTACTTTTCTATTAAAATATTTATTTTAAACTTAAAAATTTCAATTCAACCTATCAACTACTGTTATAAATAATGAACGGTTGAACGCTTGGGGGAATCCATTATAGTCTAGGAAAAACAAGAGCTTATTCTTTACTTTTAATCAATGATTCTAATAGCTATGAAATAAAAAAGGGGCACATTGTGCCCCGCTGCTTTCAGCTTGCATTAAGGATCATTTATTTTAATCCTTCTCCTCCAGTGTAAAAATATCGTTTACTGTTTTATTAAAAATTATAAAGGGCGATATGTAAATCGCCCTTTGTGAAAAAATAAAAGAGCACTTTGCTATTTATTTGTGTTTAAAGCTTCCGATAATGATTTAATTTGATCAGCACCATTTGGTACAGTAACACTCGATCCTTTAAAATCACTGCCAATAGCTTCAGATCTTCCACCAAGGTGCTCAGCAAGGAACAAATCTGTTACAGCAAAAAATGCTATCCGATTTTCTGGACGTGCAAACCCATGTCCCTCATCAGGAAACAGAACATAAGTAACCGGAATTTTTTTCTCTTGCATTGATTTTACAATTTGGTCTGATTCTGTCTGTTTTACTCTTGGGTCATTTGCCCCCTGGCCAATTAATAATGGTTTTTGTATGCTATCAACACGGGAAAGAGGAGAAATTGATTGTAAATATTTCTTCCCTTCTTCGGTGCGGTTATCACCCATTCGCGTTGCAAACATCTCTATCATTGGTGCCCAGTAAGGAGGAATAGTTTCAAGCAAAGTAATTAAATTAGATGGTCCAACAATATCAACTCCACACGCAAATATCTTGGGTGTAAATGTTAAACCAACAAGCGTGGCATAACCACCATAGCTGCCACCCATTATCGCTACTTTTTGTTCATCAGCAATACCTTCATTAACAGCCCAGTTAACCGCATCCATCAAATCGTTTTGCATTTTGCCTGCCCATTCCTTATTCCCGGCATTAATAAAATCTTTACCAAAGCCTGTTGATCCGCGAAAGTTAACACTTAGTACAGCATATCCTCGATTAGAAAGCCATTGATGCAAAGAATTATATCCCCAATCATCTCTTCCCCAAGGTCCGCCGTGCACAAGCAATACCATCGGTAGTGGTTTGTTAGGTCTTGCATTATTATCTGGGTCTTTCCATAATGGTAGTGTTAAGTAACTAACTAAATTAAGACCATCTCTTGATTGAATAATTACCGGATTCATATAGGATAATTGAAGTCCCTCAAGGTCTTTTCTGTTTGTGAATAAGAATGATGCCTTTTTCTTCGCACGATCATAGAGATAATATTTCACTGGTCCGTTGTCCACCGTAAATGCAATTGTCCACAAACTATCATTAATCGTACGATCCGTTACATTTATCTCAGCTTTTTCAAGAGTATTTAAATAATCTAAATCAGCTTTTACGGATTCATCCAGCACAGTCCACTCAGTCTTTTCATAATCACTTGCCGCAGCCTCTATAACCTTTTTAACCGGATGTATCATAATACTGCTTAAATCTGCTTTTGGATTTCCATAAATAATTTTGTTCTCACCAGTTTCAAGATTTTTAGAAACCAATGCGGCAGTATTTCTTCCGCGACTATCAATCATATAAAGAATTTTACCAGTTTTATCAAAAGTTATAGGAGCTGTTGTCATCATATCTTCCATTGGAATCTTGTCAAAAGATTTCCAGCCGCCGTTTCCATCGGGAACAAACATTTCATTACCACCATCAGCAGTCATTTTCATTGCATATCGGAGAATATAATTGTCATCTGTATTAAAATTCATAAACTGATCATTCTGCTGAACAATGGTCATCAATCCGTTAAGTATGTTTATTTTATAGATATCATGATATTGGGGATTTCTTGTGTTAAGTCCGATAAGTATTTCCTGGGGGAACTTAAAACTTACATCCTGAATCCGTGTTGTTGGTCTTAGTTTCTTTCCGTTTGGCATAGTAACCGGTTTACCATCCGGGCCTGGAATTTCTTCAAAAGGCGTAAGGTTTTTATCTTCTTTTGTCTCAATATTTACTGCGTGAAGCTGCCAGTTTTCATCTCCGCCTAAATCCTGCAAGTATAAAATGCGGTTATTTGTATATGCCCAAAAATAAATTCGTATTCCGCGGAGAGTGTCATTTGTTACAGCAAATGCTTTCGATGGGTCATCTTTTGGTGCAACCCACACATTTAATACTCCATTAACTGGGGCCAGATAACTTAAGTATTTCCCATCCGGACTGATACGTAGTGAAGCTTTGTCGGGATTGTCAAACAAAACTTTTCTTGATATTAATTCTGCTTCTTTCATATTAGTTTTACAACCTATAAATAGAATTGTGATAATAGGCAGAAGTAGAAAAATGAATGATTTTTTCATGATCTTCTCCATGATTATTTAAATGTTTTGTGGTAAGTATTTTAAAACTAAGAAAGATTACGAGCAAAATCTATTGCATTATTCGGCCTTATTCCAACTAAAATTAAAATCAGCATCTGGTTTTCCAAGCCAAACCCAAGCAATAAAATCAACCATTGGTGGTTCGCC
>JAOTUT010000204.1 GCA_029863735.1 Ignavibacteria bacterium | reverse complement strand
GGTAAAGCTTTGTCTGGTGGAGTTATGCCAGTATCAGCTGTACTCGCAGATGATGAAATAATGTTGACAATTAAACCCGGTCAGCACGGATCAACTTTCGGCGGAAACCCTCTTGCAGCAAAAGTTGCAATTGCAGCACTTCAGGTATTAAAAGATGAAAAGCTTGCAGAGAATGCAGACAAAATGGGAAAATATTTCAGGCAAGAAATTCAGAAGATAGTTGATGAACTTGATATCGTAACCCTGGTTAGAGGTAAGGGACTATTAAACGCAATCGTAATCAAACCAACTAAAACCGGAAAAACTGCCTGGGATGTTTGTGTTGAATTTAAAGAGAATGGACTGCTGGCAAAACCGACTCATGGAGATATTATCCGTTTTGCTCCTCCACTTGTCATTACAAAAGAAGAAATTGATTTTGCAGTTGATATTTTAAGAAATGTTCTGAAGAAATTTGAAAATGAAAAAGTGGCGGTAGAAGCTTGAATCTTAAGTCCTCCCAATGAGGGCTTTTTTATTTTGATCTAGATAATTTTCAATTTCCTCGTTCGTTTCGTCAATTAATTTACTGAACTTGTCTATTCTGGCGTTAACATTTACCCAATCATTACTTTTACCCGACAATTCAATTGCGTATGCTTCATCTGCAACCTTTACTGCACCTATAGAATAGCTGGAACCTTTAATTGAATGCGCTATTTCAACTATCTTACTTAATTCATGATTAGAGGAAAGTTCAATGAGATTTTTGTATTTATCATCAAGGTCTGACACGTATGAAGTAAGAAGATCTTTTTCGAATTCATAGTCTCCGAGGCTGACATTCGTTAATCTATTCTTATCAAGTAAAGGACTAATATCACTTGAATATACTTCCTTTATATGCTTATCATCTTTCCGAATATCCAGTAATGTATCTATTTTTTTTACAAGATCCTGACCCGATACAGGTTTAGAAAGATAATCTGTCATTCCTGCATTCAAACATTTTTCTTTATCGCCCATTAATGCATGAGCAGTTAGAGCAATGATTAGAATATCACTTTTTGAATCTGGTAAAGACCGAATCATTTCTGTTGCTTTGAAGCCATCAACATTTGGCATCTGCAAATCCATTAGTATAATATCATAGTTATCATTTGTTACTGCGGTTACGGCTTCCATCCCATCATTTACTGCGGTGACATTATATCCAAAAGTGTTCAAAATTTTTATAGTAACTTTTTGATTTATTAAATTATCTTCAGCAAGAAGAATCTTATATTTTTCTCTCTTTTCCTTAAATCCATTCCCCTGGTAATTTTCAACTTTACCCAAAAATTGAGTTTCGATTTTTTCTTTTTCAAGCCTGCTAACATCATCTGAATTGTCTTTGCTTTGAACTTTACAATTAATAGTAAAGCTGAAAGAACTTCCCTCTCCTTCAATGCTGCTTACACTAATTTTTCCGCCAAGAAGTTCAACATACTCTTTACATATAACCAGGCCAAGCCCTGTGCCGCTGCTCAAACTTTCATAAATATCACCAATCTGGGAGTAAGGCTTAAATAATTCCTTCAACCTGGATTCCGGAATACCGATTCCTGTATCTGTAATTGAGGCATTAAGCTCTAACTCATTATTTAAATTTGTTTTAGTACTGATGCTGATTTTTATTTCTCCATCAATAGTAAACTTAACTGCATTATTTAACAAGTTTGTAAATATTTGACGAAGCTTTACCATATCGCTGATCAGTAATGTTTCTGCTGATTCAGGAATGTCTTTGATTATTCTTATATTTTTTTCTTTAGCTTTAATTGAAACTACAGATATTGACTGATCTATTAAATTAATAAGGTTAAAGCGAACACTAGCAGCTTTAATTTTTCCGGCTTCAAGTTTTGTTAGATCAAGAATTGAATTTATTATCTCAAGTAGTGATTCTGCTGACTGGCGAGCATTTGAAGAAAACATCTTCAGCTCATTTTCATTTGTATATGCCCCAGCTTCAATCAGAGTAAGGAACCCGAGTATTCCATTCATTGGTGTTCTTATTTCATGGCTCAAATTGGCTAATAGTTTACTTTTAGTTCCACTTATCCTGATTGCCTCTTTTGCCAGTTTTTCAGTTTTTGCTTTTTCGCGTATTAATAATTCCTCTGCAAGTTGGCGATCTTCCTCAGCTTTAACCTGGTCACTGATATCATAAACGTTTCCCTCAAGAATTGTTTCACCATTTTCATTTTCAACCAGCCTATCATTCAGTCTCACAACGGCAATCTTTCCGTCTCTCCTTTTTAATCTTACCCTCCAATTTTCGATCTTACCATTTTTATTAAGTTCTTTAATTATTTTTAATCTGTCTTCAGGATCAGCATAAATTTCTTTAACTCCGTTTTTCATCATCTCAGATTCATCTTTATACCCGAAAATTTGAGCCATTGATTTATTAACTGTAATCCATTTACCATCAATAGTAGATTGAAATATTCCTTCTGATGAATTGTCAATTATGGATCGGTATTTAAACTCAGATTTTTTAATATGTGCGTTTCGGTTCTCTTCAATCATTCTGATTCTAATATTAACCGAACAAGTAACAATTGAAACCAGACTTAAAATAAAAACGAATAAAAATGATTCCACCGCAAACGGAAGTAATCCTGCTTCATGATAAGTTAAGAATAAAGCTCCAGCAAAAATTAAATTATAGTAAATAGCTACAATAATCTGATTCTTTAATTCCCAGCTTAAGAATAGAGAAGAAGTCATTATCATAAAACCAACGATGCTGGCATTTGTAAGCAGTGTGTCCGGGATTAAGTATACCATTACTCCAGAACTAGTAACTACAGTGAGCAACAAAACATGCTTTGCCCATATTAGGCGATTTTCTGAAGGCTTGGATTTTATGAGTAAAAGTGCACACAAAGCGATAATACTCGCTGGTAGTCTGACCGCAAGAATGGCATTCAAATATTCAGGAAAATAATTTGACTCAAGAAGAAATGCAGAAAGTATGATAATAGCAGCAGATAAAACCATTATTCTTGGAGGTGCTTTAACTAATGGTTGCTCGTGTGGTTTTATTTCTGCAGAAACTTTGAGTTTGGAATAATTAACTATATTATTAAAAATATTTTTTATTCGGCTAATCATTATATTTGACTCGTACATCCAACTTATAATCTCCTGAACCGGTTGATTCAGGAAAAATTTACAATAAATACATTATTTATTACTTTTTGTATCATAATAATACTTCACATTTAATGCCATTATGGAGTTCTTGTATTCAATAGATTTAGCAATTTTTTACTTCCTCAATCATACCATTTCTACTGGATTTCTGGATAAATTTTTTTCAATAATTACGGATGTCAACAAGTGGTATATAGCTTATATAATACTTATTGGAATAGCTTTCTTCAAAGGAGGAAGGCGAGGAAAGATAGCTATTATTGGATTAATTCTTATGATAATTGTAACCGACCAAACAGGCTACAGAATTCTTAAAGAATTTTTTATGAGGATTAGACCTTGCAATGCTCTGGTTGATGTTATTACTCCGGTTGGCTGTGCCGGAGGATATTCTTTTCCTTCAAACCACGCATTGAATAATTTTGCTTCAGCAATTTTTTTAATGCGACTTTTTCCTAATTACAAATGGATTTTTATAATAGTTGCGACTTTAGTTTCTATTTCAAGAATTTATCTGGGAGTCCATTATCCTTCTGATGTAATTGCAGGAGCATTAATTGGTGCAGCATTTGGCTACCTTTTTTCGATAGCAGCACTAAAAGTTGATAATTACTTTGCTAAAAAAAATGAAACTATACACAAAACTTAATTTATACATCAGCAGATCAGCAATATTATCGTGTTTTATTTTGTTGGTAAGTCAGTTGAACTTTACGCAGAAAGTGCAAGAAGTTAAACCTATTGGAAAACTTGAAGTCATAATAACAGGCTTTAGCAATAATGTAGGCGATTGCTGGTTTGCTATTGATAATTCAAGGGATGTTTATGAAAGGGAGGACACTGTCTGGATAGGCAAAATTCTTCCAATAGAAAATAATCAAGTGAGCGTTGTGATTGATTCCCTGTCGTATGGAGAATATGCTGTAAGGGTATTTCATGATGAAAATAGGAATGGAAAACTTGATACTAATTTCTTGGGTATACCTTCAGAAGATTACGGTTACTCTAATGATGCAAGCGGTTGGTTTGGTCCTCCTTCCTGGGAAAAAGCAAAATTTGTTTTTAACCAACCTAAAATGACAATCAACATTAAAATTGATTAATAATTAATGAAAGTATTAAAACAACTTTTTGAGAACAACCGTAGCTGGGCTGCACATCGGACACAATCTGATCCTGA
>JAOTUT010000203.1 GCA_029863735.1 Ignavibacteria bacterium | reverse complement strand
ATTCGATTCAACTATTCGTTACTTCAAGGAACCGGATTTAATTCCGAGTCTTCCAACTCTATTAATGAATTTGAACATACTAATATTCACACTGGCTTCGCTGTTTGTGATTATTGCTTGTATTCTCCTGTTAGGAAAATATTTAAAGCTTTTAAAGGGTGAAAGATCAATCTTCAACTTCAGTGCTCTTTTTGTTTTACTTCAGGTTTCCTGCTTCATATTTTTTATAAAGCAACCGGAACCATTAATTACATTATTTATGTACTTTGTTTTTTTCTCACTCATATTTCTAGTAATCGCTAATCTTTATTTTCGTGAAATAAATGTTTCTGTAAGTATAATTTATACCTCTATTATTGCTTCTGTAATTGGAATTTCAATGCTTAATTATTTTAATCTGGAACTTGAGAAAAGATCTTTAAAAGTAATAGCCTATGAGGTGAATAGAGCCAATAAAGAATTACTGTCTTATCTCGTTGATGAAACTCTGATAAATTCAGTAGAGAATGATAAATTAGTTTCATCGTTGCATCGACTGAATTCGAATTATGATTCTGAAGCTTTCATAGCATGGAGTAAAAGTTCATTACAAAGAGAATCATTGAGCTCCGAAGTTGTTATTTTTGATCGGAATTTCAACTCGCTTGGAAAATTTACCGTTGGTTTCGAGGAAATAGTTGATTATAAAAAACTATACACGAAAAGATCTGAATCATTGGTCAATAGCAAAGAGATTTCAATATCAGCACCAGCAGGACTTGGTTTTGCCGGAGTTGTTCCGGTTGAGAAAGACAATATCACCACAGGCTATATTGCAGTAGCAGCTAAGTTTAGTGTTGAAAATCTTGGCGCTGCAGAATTCCCAGATTTCCTTGAATCAAATAAAGCGGCACTGGGTTCAGTTGTTGATCTAAATCTTATTAAGATTTTTGAATTTTTAGACAATAAATTACTGCAGGCACGGGGAAATATTTTTCCTTCTAAGGAGTTACGTGAACAAATCTTTAAAGCTAAGTTAACAAATTACGGAGATGGCTGGGTAAACCTTTCCTTTTATGGTGAAGATTACATCGCGTTCATCTTAAAAAATAATTTAGATGGATTAGAAAAAACTACAGTTGTAGCAATTAAAGAGAAAGAAGTTACCTGGAGCCTTTACAACTTCTTCAAGATCTTTTTAGTTCATTCGTTATTTATTCTACTTCTTGTTCTAATACTCATCAGCTTCAGATATCTTAAATTGAAGTATTCATTCAGAATGAAACTTCTTGGGGCGTTCTTATTAGTATCAATTATTCCGATTGTGGCACTTGCTGGTTACAACAGAGAAGTGGTAAAGGAAAGAACAAGTGCAGCAATTTTCAATGAGTTAAGCAAAAGGTCTGAGTATCTGGAAAACCATATTAATGCTCAAAAAACAAAATACCCGGATAGAGATTTTCAAATTGCATTTGAGAATGCAGCCAAAGAATTAAAAATTGCTTTCACTATTTACGAGAATTCCGAAGAAATTTATAGTTCCCGAAGTGAGTATTATGATAACACTTTGCTATCAGATAAGCTTAATTCTGAGGTCCACTATAATTTGAATTACCTGAGTTATCGTGAATTGCTTACAAGAGAGTTTTTAGATAAATATGTCTATGATGCTTACTATAGAAAAATAGATTTTGGAAACAGATCTTTCATTATTGGTGTGAATGATGCATTTAACAGAATTGAACTATCATATTCACCAGTTGATGCTGATGTATTTTTATTTGGTGTTTATTCGTTTGCTGTAATAATTATAACATTGTTGAGTACACTTTTTGCAAATCAAATCTCATCACCAATCAGACAGCTAACAAGAGCAACTAACGCAGTTGCGCAAGGAGATTTAAATATTCAACTAATCAATAAAGAAAAAGGTGAGTTGAAGGAACTTCTCGATGGTTTTAATGCGATGACCAGTGAACTTCAGAAAAATCAAAATGATATTGCGGAACTAGAGAGAGAAACTGCCTGGAAGGAAATGGCAAAGCAAGTTGCTCATGAAATTAAAAATCCGCTCACCCCAATGAAACTTTCAGTTCAGCAGCTTGTTGCGGCTTATAATGATAAAAAAACTGAGTTTGACGAAATCCTGAAAAAACTTTCACAGGCATTATTAAATCAAATTGATAATCTTAGTTTGATAGCATCTGAGTTTTCATCTTTTGCAAAAATGCCGAGTCTTAAGCTGGAAAAATTTGATCTCATTCCCATAATAAAAGATACAGTTCATCTCTTTGGAGATGAAGAAGCTGAAATTAAATTTGATTCAAATGTCGAGAAAGTTATTGTTGAATCTGATAGTTCACAATTGCGTCGAATGTTTATCAATCTGATCAGAAATTCTATTCAGGCTAAAGCCCAGATCATTACTATTAATTTGTCAACAGAAAGTTATGATTCGGTAATTGATATCACGGACGATGGATTGGGAGTAACTCCCGAAAATCAAAGTAAAATTTTTGAAACTAATTTTACAACAAAAGAAAAAGGGCTTGGTTTAGGATTGAAGTTGATTAAAAGATTCCTTGAAAACACGGGCGGAGAAATTAAACTACTTTCTTCTTCAAGTGCCGGAACAGTTTTCAGAATAAAGATTCCTATAAAAAGTACGTAATAAAGTCCCCTTATGAACGTCCTTACTCCTCATCAGAGAAAAGCACTCAATATTGAAAAGTCAATCTCTCTTACTGCTAATGCCGGTTCAGGAAAAACTTTTGTTCTTGCTCAAAGATTTCTTGAAATAATTCTTACTACTTCGACTCCGCTAAATCAAGTTGCAGCAATTACATTTACAGATAAAGCTTCCGGAGAATTATATAAAAAAATTTTGGTCGAACTAAATAATCTCTTATTAACTATCTCCAATCCTGATCTCAAACAGCGAATTGAAAAAATAAGAAAGCAGCTTGTATCGGCAAAGATATCCACCATCCATTCCTTTTGCATAGATCTTCTAAAAGAATTTCCTGTCGAAGCATCACTTGATGCTAACTTCTCTACAATAAATGAACATAAAGCAGCTGAATTGATCGACTTATCAATCGAAAGTACCTTGAGAGAACTATTGAAAGATTCGGATAAGCAATCGGATGTGAAACTTCTTATCAGGCTTTTAGGTTCGATGGGGAGATTAGTTGCTGAATTATCTTTTTTGATCAGCAAAAGAAAAAATGTTCTCAACTTGATTGATAAGTATTATTCATCAGACAAGAAAACTATTACAGATCAGCTTTTTAGGATGTTCGAATCAAATGTTAAAATATTATTTAAAAATGAATTGCCAGATAGTTTGACTCATCTCACTATTATCAATAACCATGTACTTCAGATAAATCCCAAAAATGAGTTCGCGAATGTTATAAAAATTGCACTGACGAATATTAAAGATGCCGATGATGAAATAAGTAAATTAATAAAGCTCAAAGAGCTAAGTAATGTAGTATTAACTAGAGGTGGTGCTGTCAGGAAACAAGGATATCTTCCTTCAGGAAACAGAGATAAAGTCCAAAATTCAATTAAGATTGTTGAAAATTTTTTTAGTCAACTGATTGAGATAGAACTAACTGAAAATCATAAAAAGATCGAGAAGGAATTGACACGATACATCTTAGGTTTAATTAATGTTTTTCAGAATGTTTTATCAGCTTATGAAAGTAAAAAGTGGGAATTGGGAGTTCTTGATTTTGAGGATATTCTAATAAAAACAAAAGCACTTCTTGAAAATCAATCGGTAAGAAAATCTTTATCAGGAAAATTCAAATATCTTTTAGTTGATGAGTACCAGGATACAAACGAGATTCAGTATGAAATATTTCTTCCTCTGGTCGATGATCTAAAAAGAGGCAACCTTTTTATTGTGGGAGATGAAAAGCAAGGCATTTATCGCTTCCGCGATGCAGAGCTTCAGGTGTTTTCAAAAACAAAAACAGATATTCAAAATGTCGATGGTGCAGAATCACTACTCACTCTTCCTGATAGCTTCCGAATGGCTCCGGCAATTTGTTTATTTGTTAATTCTTTGTTCAGAAATTTGCTCAAAGAATCCCGTTTATTATTTAATGAAGTCTCAGCCTCTGATCTTGTTTGTGCTCGCTCGGATGATTTTACGGGGAAAGTTGAATTTCTAATCGTAAACAGCGAAGATACAAATGAAGCAGAACTTACAGCTAAAAAAATTATCAGTTTGAAATCGGAATTTAAAGACCAACTGAAGGAGTGGAATGATATAGCAATCCTTGTTCGTAAACGAGCATCATTTAATGAGCTTCAAAAAGCTTTTATCAAATATCAAATACCTTTTAATTTGATTGGCGGCACAGGATTTTATCAGAAGC
>JAOTUT010000202.1 GCA_029863735.1 Ignavibacteria bacterium | reverse complement strand
CTCTGGAATTATCATTCAGGCAAACCTGTATCGAGTCAACTAAATTTTTTGGTCCATCCCAATCAGGTTCCGAACTGTTCTTCATTGAACCGGTAAATACAATTGGAACTTTCGTTTTGATTGTCAGGTCAATCAGGTAAGCTGTTTCTTCTAGAGTGTCTGTGCCGTGAGTTATAACTATGCCGTCATATTTTTTTTCTTTAAGCTTCTTTTTTAACTGTTTTGATAGCTGCATCATTATTTCAGGAGTAACGTGTGGCCCCGGATATTTTCCAAAATCATAAAAAGAAATTTTAGCCAACTTTTGTGCTTCGGGAATTTTCTTTAAAAGCTCTTCTCCAGAATAACGAGGAACAGCACCTCCCGACTTTTTCTTCTCAATTTTCATTGAAAAAGTACCGCCTGTAAAAACTATAAGTATGTTCTTCTTTTCAGCCATGGATATAAAGTTATTGTTAAAAAATTAAGGTGAAAATTAAGCTTATTTTAAGAAAATGCCATTTTGTGAAATCACAAATAGAATTATGTAGCCTTATTTAACTTGAAGGTGAAGTCTGGTTAGTTTAACTTTAAAATAAAAAATGAGGTAAATATGTTAATGGTAGAAGATGTTGATTTGACACCAAATCCGCATGCACTAAAGTTTATATTGAATCAAAAGCTGCTTAATTATGAAACAAGACAGTATGCCGACAAAGAATCAGCAAAGGATGACCTATTCGCAACAGGAATATTTGAACTTGAAGGAGTTGTTTCGGTTTTCTATATGGATAAGTTTGTAACGATTGAAAAATTTCCTGATGCTAACTGGGCTCAAATTCAAAGACCATTCATTGATTTCCTAAAGTCATTTGATCCAAATTTAATCCCGGAAGAAAGTATAACTGCCCCAACAGCTGAAGAAGAAAACGAACTTCTTAATAAAATTAATCAGCTACTTGATCAAAAAGTAAGACCAGCACTAGCCGGCGATGGTGGAGGTTTACAAGTTTTAGGAATTGACGGCTTTACAGTAAAGATAAAATACCAGGGTGCTTGCGGAAGTTGTCCAAGTTCAATTTCAGGAACACTTATGGCAATTGAAGGATTACTGAAGAGAGATGTGAATCCCTCCATTCATGTTGTTGCTGCCTGAATAATCTTTTTAAGTTTTTAAGGGGAAGAAATCAATTGAGGTTTCTTCCCTTTTTATTTTTATCAAAACATCAAACCAAAAAAAAATTTATGACTAATGATTTGTATTTTGCTTCTGAAACTATCGAAAGGATAAGATTTGATATTATCGTTTCAATTAGTGGATTACGTGAAATTCTGATAAACGAAAAACTAGGTTTTGATTATTTTTCTAATATTATCCAAATCCCGTCAGATAATACTAAAGTTTTAAATGTGTTCACACAACTGCGACAATATTTTAACCGACAACGAAAGGAGTTTGACTTTCCACTAGAAATTCTCGGAACTGATTTTCAGAAAAAAGTTTGGGATGAACTCAGAGAAATTCCTTATGGGGAAACAATCAGCTACGGTGAACTGGCAAACAGAATGGGCGACAAAAATTTAATGCGTGCAGTTGCTGCTGCAAACGGTGCCAATCCAATTCCAATTATAATTCCCTGTCATCGTGTGATTGGTGCAGATGGAAGCCTGACTGGTTACGGCGGTGGATTGGATGTAAAACGGAAATTGCTTGAATTAGAAGGAAGATGGTCTCTAAGTCTGTTTTAAAAATAAAATACGCGACAGAAAATCCATCGCGTAATTCCTTTCGATCAGATAAGTAATAAATTACTTTACTTCTGAAAGCTTATTCAAATCCTCTAATTGAACAAATTTTTCGTTGAATTTATAGTTTCCACCAGCTGTTTTCATCGATTTAATGAACTTTACAGTTATAAGGTCGCTTTTTTTCTTCTTTTTTAACTTGTCTGCAAAAGATTGTTGTTTTGCCATATCAACTCCTTTATTTTGAGGCGCAAATATATCAAAACCAGCCTCAAAAAAAAACATTTTGACTATATTGAAGGAAAATAATACATCATATGGAATCCTATTAATTAATGTATCATCAAATACCTATAAATTCATTCAATTTTAAATGGTATGAATTTTCGTTGTTTCTTAGTTGTCAAATGTTTAGTTTTTCTCAATAATTTTTAGATAAATATATGTTGTTATTAGCAATTATAGTAATCCTTTCATATCTGATAGGCTCAATTCCTAACAGTATTTTAATCAGCAAAGCTGTAGGCGGAATAGATATTAGAAACCACGGAAGTGGAAATGCCGGCGGGACTAATGTAATGAGAGTCTTAGGCTGGAAGTACGGTTTGGTTGTTATTTCCCTCGACGCTTTGAAAGGTGCAATTGCTGTAGTTATTATTTCAAGATTATTTTACGGTCCCCTTCCATTTGAGAACGTATCGCCTTTCGATGATTTTACTTTAGTTCAGATAATTGCGGGAATGTCTGCTGTCATCGGGCATATCTGGACAGTATTCGCCGGATTTAAAGGAGGAAAAGGAATTGCTACCGCACTCGGTATGCTTTTAACTTTAATAACGATTGATATGCTCATAGCAGTCGGAATTTTTACTTTGGTTGTTTTGATTTCAAGATATGTTTCACTCGGTTCAATCATTGCAGCTATAAGCGTTCCCGCTACTTTATTTATAAGAGAAAATCTTTTTCACGTTGATATTCCAGGATATAGTACACTCTTACCTTTCATAATTGGAGTTACTGCGATTGTGATTTTTACGCACAGAAAAAACCTGGTAAGAATCATTAACGGGAATGAAAATAAAATCAGTTTTCGAAAGAAACAAAAAAATAGTTAAATGAAAATCTCAGTTCTCGGCGCTGGCGGCTGGGGAACTACCCTTGCAATCTTACTTCACTATAACGGTCACAACGTAACTCTCTGGGAATACAAAAAAAGTTACGCCCGTCATTTATTAAAAAAAAGAATTAACACCGATTACCTTCCCGGTATAAAAATTCCGAAAGAGATTCTAATCACTTCAGATATTGAAGAATCTGCTGATGATAAAAATTTGATAGTGATGGCTGTCCCTTCACAGTTTCTCAGAGGTGTTATTGATAAAATAAATTATAAAAGTATTGAGGACGCAATATTCGTAAGTGTTTCAAAGGGAATTGAAAACAAATCTTTGATGACAATGTCCCAGATGATTAAAGATGTTTTTCCTAATATTAATAAAAACCAGATTGGCGTTATATCCGGTCCCAGCCATGCTGAAGAAGTCAGTAAAAGAATACCAACGGCAGTAGTTGCAGCATCTTCCGACATTGAAACCTCCAAAGCAATTCAAGCTGCATTTATGACTTCTTATTTCAGAGTTTATGCCTCAACAGATATTTTGGGTGTTGAGTTAGGCGGAGCGTTCAAAAATATTATTGCAATCGGTGCCGGGATAATTGATGGTGCGGGATTTGGCGATAATACAAAAGCAGCAATAATGACTCGTGGTGTTGCTGAGATTTCCAGACTGGGTTTAGCTATGGGTTCCCGGCCAGAAACTTTCGCCGGACTTTCAGGAATGGGCGACTTAATTGTTACATGTATGAGTAAGCACAGTCGTAACAGGTATGTCGGTGAACAGATTGGTAAAGGGAAAAAACTAAAGCAAATCTTAAAGTCAATGGAACAGGTTGCTGAGGGTATTGAAACAACTCGTTCCGCAAAACAGTTAGCTGCTAAAAAGCGAATTGACACCCCTATAACAAATGAAGTTTACAAAATACTTTTTGAAGATAAAGATCCCGTAAAAGCTACTACTGATTTAATGACAAGAGATATGAAGACCGAGTAATTAATTAAGGTTAGGAGAATTGATTTACTACTCAGTAACACTTCCGCCCGGCAGAGAGATACCCTTAATTTTTCTGAAAAGCGATACAGCAAATGAATCAGTCATCCCCGAAACAAAATCAATAATTCTTAGAAGACGCAGATAAAGATCATCGGGAATCTCTTCAGTAATTCTATTTGGAAGAAGAGCAAAAACCGATTTGTGCTTTGAGGATATTTTTCTATTGAAAGCTTCATTGTAAGAATGAATAAAAATATCCAGCAATCCGCCAAGCACTTCATAACCTGCAACTTCTCTTTCGACAACACTTCGCGATTTGTAAATTTTTTTAATTGAAATTTCTTCAATTCGTTTCAAGGCAGTCGCCTTTTTAATTTCACTGATGAGGTCATTTTCAAATTTTCCATTTAAAATATTTTTTTCTTCATCAAGAAATACGCTGGCCAGTTCATCTACAAGTTGATTCATAGCAACCGCTCTTAAATAACCAATCCGGTCTTTTTCATCTTTATCTTTATAATCTTTCAAACTCTGTTTTGAAATTAATGGTCT
>JAOTUT010000201.1 GCA_029863735.1 Ignavibacteria bacterium | reverse complement strand
TTGTTTGAGCATCATTAATATTTATCGTTTTGAAATTTGAATCGAAGCCGAACATATCCGAGAAATTATTATAAAAATAATTTGCACCGATTGAAAATTTTGCGACCCAGAAAAATTGTTCAAACCCTACATCCCAGCCGAAACTTTGTTCGGGTTTCAAATCAGAATTTCCATATACAGGGTCATAAAGATAGAATAATGAAGGAGCTTTGAATCCGGTTCCAACACTAGCTTTTAATTTTGTTCCGGTTTCCCAGAATATATACGCTGGAGCAATACGATAAGTGAACGGATATGGCAAAATAAATTCTAATGACTGATCTGAAATTGATCCAAATTGACTATGGTGATCGTATCTTATTCCAATTGTACCAAAGAAACTATCTCCAATTTTTATCTGGTCCTCTATATAAATGCCAAATATGTTTGCTGATTTTTGTGGAAAGATACTCGCTATATCTGGAGGATTTATGTATGTAGAAGCAAAATATTCGGAAGAAGTTTCTTCCAGTTCAAATTCTACTCCGGCAGTTATCAGATTATTTTCTAAGAAGTAAAAATCATTTTGCCAATCAGCTTTGTATTTTCTTCCGTCATAATTACTTTGCGAATAATAGATGCTTGCAGCAGAAGTATCATATGAATAATTCCTGATATTTCGTAAGGATGATAATCCAAATTTCTGTTTCCATTTATTATCCATCAAACTCAAATTTCCCTGAGCGCGGATAAAAAATTCTTCCTGGTCAAAAATATAGGTCGGATCGTCCCAGAAGTCCGGCGATCCAGTCGATTGATCAAGATTTGTGGATGAATTGTTATACCTTACCACAAGGTCGGCTGAAAATGATTTTGAGAAATCATAACCCAAAATTGTATTGAAGTTATCAAGCTGATATCCATCTCTCTCATAAGGGTTGTCTGGATTACTGTTATAATTCTTGGAAGCTGCGGAAAAGCCATCACTTTTTGTTCTGTTGAGAGCAACTGAGTAATTAAAATTTTCCACTGCACCTAGTGAAGTGATTGTACCTTTGTAACTGTTATAACTACCACCTTCGAAACCAAAATTAATTAGCGGTTTACTTTTACCCTTAAGAGTAATAATGTTGATGACACCAGAAAGTGCATCTGAGCCATAAAGCGTACTTTGTGGACCGCGAAGAATTTCAATTCGGCTTGTGTTGTCGAGTGGCAGACTAAAAAAATTGTAGAAGTTGGATGGATCGTTCGGCATATTAACTTCCACGCCATCTATAATTACCAGTGACTGTGACGGGCTTCCTCCTCTGATATAAATATTGGAGACAGAAGCTTTCCCGCCTTGTTGAGTAAAGCTTATACCATATTCATTTTTTATCGCATCAAACGTATTAAACGAATTTTTATTAACAATTTCTGCTGAGTCAATTACAGAAATAGAATTAGCGAGTTCAATTGTGTTTGAGGCTGTTCGTGTTGCAGTAATTACGACGTCATTCAATCTGTAGAACCCGGCAGTATCCGATTTTTGAATAATGTTTTGTTGTGGAAACAGCATTGCCGGTTGAAGGAAGACGGCAAACAAGAAAATGTATTCGGTTTTTACCATAGAAGTTACTCCGTTAAAAATGACAAGTAACTTCGCGGGTTAAAAGTTGAAAGTAAACGATTGATGAAATTAAGGAGATCGTTAAACTAACCTCTTCTCGCGAAGGTTGATTAAGTACTTATTACGGCAGGTCTCCTGGCTTTGGTCAATTAACAATGAATAATGAAGAATTAAAAATGAAATGTTAATTGCTCTCACAGTTGCGCGACAGCGCCGGAATTGATTTCTAATATGTCATTGCGAACGAAGTGAAGCAATCTCAAGCTTAGATAGTTTCGTCATACTTCGACAAGCTCAGTATGACTCTCAATGACAATAATCATCTCACCGGACTTCCCTATAATTTCCCTTGTCCCGACAAATCGGGATGGGAACACCGTAAACATTTGAAAGAACTGGCTTAACTTAATCCCCTGAATTGAATAATCAAAACCTGTAAGTAAGATTGGCAAGAAATCTTCCTGAAGTTCTCTCTTTCTCAAAAACTCCCTCATAAGTAAAGTTCAGGAGAACAGGCTTTAACAGATATGTATTTAGATTTATTGAAGCTGACTGCTGATTCAAATCATCTATACCTTCTCTAAACTTATACTTGGTATACCTGTACCCAATCCATATATCTAATCCAAAAATTATCGGTCTGCTCAGATTTGCACTCCAGATATCTCCATTGACGTAACTGCTGTTTAATTTGTTATAGGAAACTGTTGCACTTGACTCAATTCCCGGGATCTGTGAATATGTGATGTAGCCACCATAATTGTTTGATGGTTTTGGATCGCCTTTACGGAATCTATAGCCGTAATCAGCTCCAAGAAATAAATTTCTTACCGGTTTTAATGTTAATCTGGTTCTGAATCCCTGCCTGGTTTCATTTTCAATAATGCTGTCAACCAATGTTTTAAATGTTTCATAATAGATTACATTTTTTCTTGCATCGTAAGAAAGGAAGAGGGAAAAAATATTGCTTGGTCGAATATTAACTGATGTGTAAAGACTGGTAAGGGAAAATTCAGATTTACTCTCTCCCATTTCTTTTTTATAGAGGTCTATTTCCGTTGATAGAAATATTCTTGTATTTTGAATTGCAGAATTTGAGTGCTGGAAGTAGAGAAATTTCCTGTCTATTTTGGAATCATTCGTTTGTTCAAAGTAGCCGAGTGTATTTTGCATCTCGCCGTAAGGAAGAAGGTCTGCTCTGTTAACGTAACCACCATATTCAAAAAGCTTAAGGTTTATTCCCATATTTTTAAAATCTGGTCTTGATCCAGCTGCCACACCGAAAGTCCATTCATTAACACCGGTTTCAAATTGCAATCCGTCAATCGGGCCGACGTTTGATATTTTGCGATTAATGTACCTTCCCAACAAAAGAGAAGTCATGTCATTAAATCCATATTTAATAGCCAGATCATATGCCCTAAATCCATCTTCCAGATGGGAGGAAATATAATTCCAATCACTTGCGCGGTAGGCAAAACTAAGATACTGATAATAGGAAAAACCCGAATTTCCTATGCGTTCGGCATTTAACTGGAAGGTATAACGCCAGCGCTGGTAATCAAAACTTGTGTTTTGATTTGTAAAGTTTGAATAAGACTGAACTGAAACTTTTCCTGAAAGAGTTGGAACAGGTTCAAGAGTAGTTTTAGTAACTATTTCATCACCAGTGACAGCTGGAATTACTGCAGGCATGATCGCAGCTGTTTCTGTAATCGTAGCTCCAGCTGACGTCGTATCATTTCCTTCATCAAATATAAAAGCATACACCAAACTGTTTATTTCTATTTTTTTATTAGTGATTGAAACACCTGCACACGATGTCGAGGATTTATAGTCAACTTTAATCGCAGGTGAATAATTATTTTTTTCTTTTATAAATAACGTATCACCGGCTTCAATCCCTTCAGTGCTGTTAAACTTTACATAGATATTCTGGGAGGAAATGTAACTCACAGTTCCTTCTAAAACCCGTGTCAACTCTTCTTTTGGGAAAAGAAAATTAGAACAAACTAAAACCAATGTTAATAAATAAATCTTCATCAGATCAATCAATCCTCTGAAATAATTTCGGGTTCGGTGAATTACCCCAATTAGATGCACTATGACAATTCCAGCAATCGGTCGGGTCGCCGGGATCGTGTTCCTCATTAAAATCATTCAGGTGACAGCTTAAACACTGAGGTTGATAGTTGGACTGTGAATGACATTGATTGCAATTAACATTATTATGATGATTTGAAACCGGGTAAAACGAATGATTAAAGTTTGCCGGAGTCCAGCCGTTCATATTATGACAATCAAGGCAATCAAACGAAAAATTCAATATCTGGTGTGGTGGATCCGAAGTCCCGTTATATTCATTCTGATGGCAATCTATGCACTGATTAGGAGTATTATTAAAATTACCATTATGGCAGTCGTCGCAGTTTGTAATGTTTGCGTGAGCTCCAAGCAATTCAAAAAACTGGTTGTGAATAGGAAATGTTGCCGGCTGCCAGTTGGCATTTGTTGTGTGACAGGTTTCACAATCTGTTGGAAGCATTAATGCTTCGTGATCAGGATTTGTAGTGTTGTTATAATTGGTCTGATGACAAGCAAAGCACTCTGTCGGGGTTCCCTGGTAACCACCTGAGTGACAATCCAGACAATTAATTGCAAGATGAGCTCCGGTTAATGGGAAGTTCGTATTGTTATGATCAAAATTTGAATCCCAATTGGAAGTACTATGGCAACCCCAACAATCAGTTGGGTCCCCTGGATCGTGTCCTTCATTAAAGTCATTTAGATGACAGCTT
>JAOTUT010000200.1 GCA_029863735.1 Ignavibacteria bacterium | reverse complement strand
ACAAGCTCAGACTGACAAAGTATCAAACATCATTCAAACTTGTGCTATACTTTTCATTTTACTTTTTGGTATTAGTGATTTAACATTTGCCTTTAATGTTGATCAACAAATGCAGCAAGCAGGAGAGTATTATCGAAACGGTGAATTTGATAATGCTATAAAAATTTATGAGGAATTGACAAGCGATGGATATGAAGGGATATCCCTTTATTTCAATTTGGCAAACTCATATTACAGGATTGGGCAACTTGGCCAGGCAATACTTAATTACGAGCGTGCATTAAGATTATCTCCCTCTGATGAAGATGTAAAACACAACTTGGCATTTGCTAATTTGAGCACAGTTGACAGAATACAACCTTTACCGACGTTTTTACTATTTGAATGGTGGGAGTCCATTTTAGCTTCCCTTACTATAAATGGATGGACTTATTTATCATATTTCTTTTTCATTCTATTAGTGATACTTATCGTAATTTATTTTTTCGCAAAGACAATCTTTCAACAAAAGCTAATTCTTTTTTCAGGATTGGGAATACTGGCTTTATTTCTAATTGTAATTTCTCTTTTGATAGTAAAAATTAACAGAGAGGAAAATGTAATTGAAGGAGTTATTATTGAACAATCTCTTACGGTTAAAACTTCGCCGGATTTGAAAAGTACTGATGCATTTGTAATTCATGAAGGATTAAAAGTAAATCTTGATGATAAACTGGATAATTGGGTAAAGATAAGATTGGCTGATGGAAAAGTTGGCTGGATTGAGAATGATACTGTTGAGCGGATTTAAAATCAAATCTATATCCTAATCTTACTTAATTGCTTCCCTAAACCCCTTTAACTATTTTTGTTGTAATGGATGCTAAAAGATACAACAATATAAAACTTGCTATTGTAATAGGGGAGGGAATAGTTTCTTTCATTTTGATTCTGCTTTTTGTTTGGCTTGGTTACAGTCACGAGCTTGAAATTTATCTTTCAAACTACTTTTCCAATCCCTACCTACTCTTCATTGCTTATCTATTTGTAATTGGTTTTTCAGGTTCAATATTATCATTTCCGATAAGCTATTATACCAGTTATCATCTTGAGCATAAATACAATCTCTCCAACCAAACATTTTGGAAATGGATTTGGGAAGGATTAAAGGGGTTACTGGTTTCGTTGGTTATCGGCATTCCTATTTTACTGATATTTTATTTTTCCCTGAATCAATTTGGTTCATTATGGTGGCTTCCATTTGCGATAATTATGTTTTTTATTTCAGTTGTACTTTCTCAACTTTTCCCAATTCTGATTTTTCCCATCTTCTATAAAATAACTCCGATTGAAGATGAAAATTTGAAGAATAGAATTACCAAACTTGCAAAGAATGCTACCCTCAAAGTTGAAAATGTTTACAAGTTCAATATGAGCAAAAACACAAAAAAGGCGAATGCAGCATTTACGGGACTTGGAAAAACTAAACGAATAATTCTTGGTGATACATTACTCGAGAACTACACTACTGAAGAAATAGAAACAGTAATCGCTCACGAGCTTGGTCACTATAAAAAGAAACATATTATTAAAAATATTATAATTGGCACTGTTTCAAGTTTTTTAACACTTTTTATCATTGCAGTGCTGTATCAAAACACGTTAAGCTGGTTTGGATTTAGTTCAATCACTCAAGTATCCGCTCTTCCTCTACTTGTACTCTGCTCAATGTTAATTGGAATAGTCCAAACACCATTAGGAAATATTTTAAGCAGAAAATTTGAGTATGAAGCAGATGAGTATGCAATTATTGAAACAAAAAATCCTTTTGCATTTATTAAAACACTTGAAAAGTTAACGGATCAAAACCTTGGGGATAAAGAACCTCATCCGTTTGTCGAATGGTTTTTTTATAGTCATCCTTCAATTAAGAACAGAATTAATTCGATTGAAAAAATAGCCACGCAGAAAAACCTTCCTATTGAGCCCGCATTAAATTTAGAAAGTTCATTATGATCACTGCGCTGAAACTTTTATTGATCGTATTGCACACTTTCATTTGCTCAATATTTGCGATGATTTTTGCACTAACTGACAGAAGTCATACTCTTTACTTCAAGTTATCAAAATATTTTTCGGGAGGTGTTCTTTGGTTAAGTGGAATAAAACTAGAGATAACAGGCCTAGAAAATTTTGATAAAAGTAAAACATACGTTTTCGTTTCTAACCACTCCAGCCAGTACGATATTGTAGTTTTGCAGAAAACAATTCCAAATAGAATGGCGATGATCTTTAAAAAAGAACTGGCAAAGATTCCTTTCTTTGGGTGGCAGCTTGCAATGGGACCTTATATAATGATAGATAGAGAGAATTACGAGAAAGCGCTTAAAAGCATTGAAGAAGCAAAAGTTAAAATGCAGAAGCAGAATATTTCAATTGTTGTTTTTGCTGAAGGAACAAGAAGTAAAACAGGAGAGATACAATCGTTTAAAAGAGGCGCATTTAGGTTAGCAACACAGGTAGGCTATCCGATAATTCCAACAACAATTGTTGGATCAAATAAAATTATGCCTAAAGGTACTTACCGATTGCGAAGAGGCATTATTAAAGTGCATTTTGATAAGCCGATTCAATCAGAAGGAATTAAATCAAGACAGGAAGAGATTGATTTGATGAATAGAGTGAGGGATATAATTATAGAAAATCACAAAATGTAAATTATTATAAAATGATCATCGGAATTATACCCGCACGTTTTGCTTCTACCCGATTAATGGGCAAACCTTTAGCAACTATTGGTGATAAACCATTGATACAGCACACGTACGAAAGTGCATTGAAGTCAAAACTAATTGAAAAACTTATATTAGCTGTGGATGATGCAAAGGTAGCTTCTGTGGCGAGAGGATTTGGTGCTGATGTAATTGAAACTCCAAAAGAAATTGCGAGTGGTTCAGATAGGATTGCTTACGTTGCAAAAATTTATAAAGAGGCTGATATTATTGCCAACATTCAAGGAGATGAACCATTCATTCGCGGAGAAATGATTGATCAGGCAATTGAGCCGTTGCTTTTTGATAAAGCAATCGAAGTAACGACTTTAATTAAGCATATTCAGACACTCAAAGAACTCCATTCTCCAGATGTAGTTAAAGTGGTTTTTGATTACAACAATTATGCGTTATACTTTTCACGTTCCCCAATTCCTTTTACGCGAAGTGCAATTTCGGATTCTGCTGCTCTAGAAATTACTGACTATTACAAACACATTGGATTGTACGTCTTCCGAAGAAAAGCACTATTAAAATTTACCAGCCTTAAACAAACAGATCTTGAGCAAACTGAAATGCTGGAACAGCTGCGAATGCTTGAGAATGATATTAGGATTAAGGTTGTCGAAACTGAATATGAAAGTATTAGTGTAGATACCCAGGAAGATTTGAAACGTGCCAGAACTTTTTACCAATGGCTCCAGAAAAGAGAAAAAGAAAAATGAAGTTTCCAAAGAAAATAAACTTGGCTCATCTGCCTACACCATTGGAAAAAATTAGATTCCGAAAAAGTCGGAATGACAAATACGCGAAGGAATTTTTAATTAAGAGAGATGATTATACGGGTTCAGATTTTCTTGGCAATAAAATCAGAAAGCTTGAATATTTGCTTTATGAAGCAAAGAAAGAAAAAGCCGAAATAATTTTTACTTGTGGAGGTGATCAATCAAATCACGCACGTGCGACTGCCTCAGCAGCGGCCAAACTTGGTATTAAATGTAGATTATTTTTATGGGGAAAGGAAAATAACAAAGCAGATGGGAATCTTTTCCTTGATAAAATATACGGTGCAGAGATCATTTATCTTAACAAAACTGAATTTTCAAAAGTTGATGATATAATGACTGAAGAAAGAATGAAGCTGATAAAAAAAGGGAAAAGGGTTTATGTCATTCCAGCAGGTGGTTCGTCGACTTTAGGAATCTGGGGATATATCTCGTTCATGAGTGAATTGAAGAAGCAAATTTCTCTGAATAGTATTGATGGAATATTTTCTGCTTGCGGTTCAGGTGGAACTGCTGCCGGACTTTTAGTTGGTGCAGCGTTAAATAAGTCCCGGATGAAAATCTCTGCAGTAAACGTTCTTCTTCCAAAAGAAATAATAAGAAAAAAAATCCTTCAGCTGGCTGAGGGCGCTGTTCTTGACTTTAAATTGAATTGCAAAATTGATGAAAAAAATCTTGAAATTGTTGAGGGCTACTCAAAAGAAGGCTACAAGAATATTTCAGATAAAAAATTAAAATTTATAACAGAGTTTGCAAGAAGGACAGGTATTCTTCTAGATCCTGCTTATACCGGAAAAGCCTTTTGTGCTTATAATGAACACATTTTAAGTCAGAGAAGAGGTAAACGTATTATTTTTCTGCATACAGGTGGTATCTTCGGAAC
>JAOTUT010000199.1 GCA_029863735.1 Ignavibacteria bacterium | reverse complement strand
AAAATGTTTTGACTGCCACACCGAACATAGCGGGCTTTCGCGGGAAAATGCTACTTTGAAATTCAAGCACGATGTTCTTTCGGTTGAGCTTCAAAAGGAGTGCAGCAAATGTCACTTACCTCAAAAGCCAAAGGACGATATACACAAAATACTTGCTAGGGAATGTTCAAATTGTCACAGTACTTCAGCATGGAAGCCTTCACACTTTAAGCACGAGCTTCTTGGAGAAAGAAAGAATGAATGTCGAAGCTGCCACGAAAATAAGCAACCCGACAATGCACTTCATAAAAGTTTGGGCAGAACTATTCAATGCATACAGTGCCATACTACCGATGGTTGGAAACCATCAACATTCGATCACACAAAATATTTCCGGTTTGATAATAATCATCCTTCGGAGTGTGCAGGCTGCCACGATATGAACAAAACATTTGAAAAGTACACCTGCTATAACTGCCACGAGCACAGACCTGATAAAATAGAAAAGGAACACCTGAAAGAAGGAATTAGAAACTTTAGTAATTGTACTGAATGCCATCTTTCCGGCGATAAAAAAGAAGCTGAAGGAAGAGAAAAAAAACGAGGCAGAGGAAGAAACGATAATTAGAAGACACCGAACTCCTGTCATTCCGTCCCAATACATCGGGATTGACTGTCCGACTCTGGAGGAAACCGGAATCTCCATCTGTCATTGCCGTATAAGCAGGAATCTAAGAAAGGAAGATTGGAGGAAGCGATATAGTTCTTATTTATATTTTGTAAGAAGATGGTTAACTTTAACTTATAAGTGTCTTTTTGGTTTTATTTATCATCACATCGGGAAGGAATCAGAATGATTAAAAAAAGAAATATGATCGGGCAGATTGGGTTAGTAATAATAACTCTTGGTATCTATGTAATCTACTGGTTCTATAAAATTTCAGAGGAAATGAAATTTGTCGGGAAGGATGCTACAGCTTCACCGGGACTGTGGACGGTTTTGCTTTTCATTCCATTTGGCTGCTTCTATTCATATTACAAATTTTCAGAACTTTATGAAAAAATTTCTCCCGATCATTTTAACAAATGGCTTCTGTTTGTTCTGTGGATTGTTTTTTCGCCCGCAGTATGGTTTATTGTTCAAACCGAGATGAATAAAAAAGCAGAGCAGCAGGTTACCGCGGCTGTTTAATCTCTAAACTACAGTTTGATCTGAAAAGCCTTCTGCAAGCGGAAGGCTTTTTCAGTTAGTCATTCAGGGCTTGCCTGTCCCGTTTTGTGGGAATCCGGAATCTATGAAAGAAATACCTGTCCACCGTAGGAGGATCGGTGAGTAACAATATTAAAATTTCCAACGACTTTCGTAAGTTAACCATCAAATAACCATTTTATTTTTTTTACGGAGTAAAAGATGAAAAACCTGGTCTTCACTTCACTGTTAGTTCTTCTCTCCTCAGCTTCATTATTATCACAGGAGTCTACTTCAGTTTATAAAATAGAGCAGGGATTTGTTAACGCAAACGGTGTGATGATATACTATGAAGAATTCGGAAGCGGAAAACCTTTAATGATAGTTCACGGTGGTCCTGGAGCTTCGCACGATTATTTTCTTCCTTACCTGCTGCCACTTGCCAGGCATTACCGTCTGATCTTTATTGATGAACGCGGTTCAGGTAAATCTGAAAGACTTGAAGATGTAAAGCAGTACACAGTAGAAAATATGGTTGAGGATGTTGAAGCTGTAAGAAAAGCACTCGGACTCGGGAAGATGAATCTTCTCGGACATTCATACGGCGGAGTTCTTGCACAAGCATATGCATTTAAATACCAGGAAAACTTATCTCACCTGATATTATGCAGCACATTCCCCAGCACTTCAATGATGAACGAAGTATTTGTAAAGATAAAAGATAATATGACTCCTGAACTGCGTGAACGTATTAATAAAATGGAGAGCGAGGGTTTGTTCGGTCACGGGTTGCCTTATGAAAGAAACAGGTATACAGATGAATATAAAATTGCTGCCTGGGGAGAGGGATATTTTCCGTACCTGTATCAGCGGAATCCTGATCCTGATTATGATCCTGCAGCCGATGGATTCTCATGGGCTCTGTACCGTGAGATGTGGGGTTCGAATGGCGAATATATTATTGACGGGAACCTGAAATCGGTTGAATACACTGACAGGCTACACACAATCAAGATACCAACTTTAATTAATTGCGGCGATAATGATGAATGCGCCCCATCGCTCTCAGAGCTGATGCACGAAAAGATCCCGGGCTCAGAGCTGGTGATTTTTCCTCAAAGCGGACATATGACTTTTGTAGACCAGCCCAATATGTTTATTAAATCGATTGAGGATTTTTTACATTAAGCATTACAAACAGAAAAGCGGAATTCTGCAGACGCAATCCGGTGAGCCGATAGAAGTTATTTACTACGACCAATACAATCCCAACAGAATCAGCCCGCTCCGACCTGTCCGCTCGCCAAGCAGGCTTGTCGTAGACGAGGTTAGTAGACTAGTATAAAAAGAGATTCATACTTATTACGCCGTCGCAGTTTTTTCTGGGGAAGAATGACTTTTTAATTAATGTCAAACAAGTATGAGCAATCTATGAATGAAATATCTGCGTCTCGTTTTCATTCCGAACCTGACTTGCCGGCAGGTCATTCAGAGCAACAAAGGATTATTAATTCACAAATCCCGCTCTGTTATTCCTAATGGAATGAAAAAAAGTATATCACTCCAAGCTGAACAGTCAGCAGGTCGGTTTTTGATCTTGATACTTCATAAGTAACCTGTCCACCCTCTATTATGACCGAACCCTCTTTCAGGTACTCCGCTTCCGAACCGAAAAGGTACCGCGCCTTAAGATCAATAAAGAATGCCGAGCCATCGTCGTTATTCCGGTAGACTTCGTACATCAGACCGGCACCTCCACCATAGTTCCATGCAAAATCGTCGAAGTTAGTTGAACTGGCAACTTCTTCTACACCACGGCTCCTTATTTCTGTTTCCGTGTAGAGATACGCTCCGCCGAACAACCCTTCAGCGTAAGGGCGCAGCTTACCGGCATAAGGTGCAACCCTAAGCATAATATGAAAATTAAAAAGATTGTTTGACCTGTCCACATCAACAGTTACATCCGGAATGGTAAGGCTGAAAGGTTCTCTGCGTGTTTCGCTGCCGTAATTAATAAAGCCGGCATTTATACCTATACCGACGGGCGATCCTTTTTTCGGCGTAAGGAACATGAATTCACCGCCAATTCCAAAACCAAGTCTGTCTATGCTCTCTTTAAATTCTCCCTGCGGAAAAGCCAGATTAAAATTTATACCGGCGTCCTGGGAGTATGACGGCTTTATATTAAATAACACTATGAATATTAAGAGAATTAAATTGTAATATTTTGCCTTCATCAGCACTCCGTTTTGTAATCAATTAAATATTTTCTGTACCTAAAATTAGGTATAACCGACAGAATCAAAAAGCTGAATAATGTTGAGGGAGGGAAAGTATTTTTTCAAACCCACGCTGTCATTCTGGACTTGCCTGTCCGCCTCCGCCAGAGGCGGATAAATCTGGCGGAAAGAATCTCCTGCCTGTCCGGCCAAGTCCGTAGGACTGAGACGGATCATTCCGGCTTGTCCGGAATCTATGAAAGAAAAATTGGCGGAAAGCTTAAAATCTTATTTGTCCGGCGGCTAGTCAGGCGAAATAAAATGAAGACTGAAACGAAGTAAAGACGGATCTGATTTCCTAAGGTTGTGTTTCTAAGTCGGGGGCTGATGATCCTCTGGCTCAATACACAAGATATCAACATTTTCCGCTGTTAGAGAAGTCCCACCCCCCTTAATTAGGAAGATTGTGCCTGTAAGCCTCTGGCTAAATCGAAATATTTTTCTAAAATAGTTAATAATAAAATTGATAAATCAGTTGTAACATTACCGGGAATAGTAATATTATTACCTGTAGAATTATGAATAATGTAGCAAGACAATTACTTCTAGAAATGAACAGAGCGCTGGCCGAAAACCTGAAAGACCAGTTTATTACTTTTCTGGATCACACAGATCAAAAAGCTTTTATTGAAACAGCACAAAAAATTGATTGGATTAAAGCGGCGGAAGCATTCCAGATAGAGTTCGGAAAATTGTGGAACAATATGGCAGTACCAAGGATAATGAAAAAACTCGATGAGGTAAAAAATGATTTCGCCAACCTGTTGCTGATAAACATCGAACAAAAATTATTTTATGATACCCTTGTTTACCTAAAATCATTAGGCCCGGAAAAAGGATTGAAAGATAAAGACATTAGTACAGGATTGAATCAGTTTTTTTATTCTGCTATGTACGATCTGTTCAGGGTGTTTGATTATCAATATACTCTTACCTCATTAAATAAGAATAATGATGCAAAATTTATGTTAAGGAAATTAAATGATTTGATGAA
>JAOTUT010000198.1 GCA_029863735.1 Ignavibacteria bacterium | reverse complement strand
CAAATGATGTATTTCAAAGTCTTGAAGCACAAAAACAACAATATGAAACTAAACTAGTAGGAGAAGAAACTGTTAACGGATATGAGTGCGAAAAATACCAGGTTATGATAGATGGATCTCCGGTTTCAACTTACTGGCAATCCTCAGAGATTGAATACCCGATAAAAGTTGTTTCAGGTGACAAACAAAATATGGTAATGGAATTAAAGAACATTGAGAAAGGCGATGTTGATGATGCTATATTCAATGTTCCTGCTGGATTTACAAAAATGGAAATGCCTGGAATGAAATAAATATTTTATTTTCTTTAAGGAGAGAGAACTCTCTCTCTCCTTTTTTTATTTTTCTTTCGGTGTTGTTATCCAGTGTACATTCCAGACATACTCGTAATCGTGCCACTTTGATTTGTTTTCCCTGTGAGTCCCGGTTTCTCTAAAAGTTGCAAAAGGTGCTCGCTGAAGGATTTCAGTAATAAAGTATTTGCTTTTTTACTTCATCAAAACCATTTTTTTAATTTCTACAAATGAACCAGCCTTAAGTTTATAGAAATAAACTCCTGACGATGTATGATGGTTGATGTTTGATGTATTAAATTCAACTTCATAAATCCCGGCTGTTTTTTCTTCATTTACAAGTGTTGAAACTTCGTTTCCTAAAACATCATAAATTTTTAGAGTAACAAACTGAGATTGCTTCGTTCTACTCGCAATGACAGATGTGATTTCAAATTTAATTTTAGTTGACGGATTAAATGGATTCGGATAATTCTGATAGAGCATAAAACCAGCGGGCAAATTTTCTTCAGTGTTGACATACACCGGATTGCTGTTATTAAAGAAGAGATAGTTTCCTTTGCTCTGATCCCAATTCGATATCCCCATATCTATATCCCACGAAACAGCAGTCTCGATAGTTACAGAAGTTCCCGAGCCCGGCTGAGCGGCAAGCATTACCCAGCCATTTTCAAGATCATAGCAGTATTGATTGTATTGCAGTGTATCATTTCCAACTATTACTCTGCTTAGATACTGTAAAGGTATTCTTGGCAAGTAGAATAGTTTTTTCGATCCATCGCTAACAAAAACTTCCTCAATATTCTGAACAGCGTCATTATCAATATCACCACAAGTAATTACTTCAACCACGCTCGTACTGGTAGATGTATATTCGGGATTTGTGTTAAATGCGCCATTGTTATTAAGATAAATCCTCACAGGCTGCCACCAGCCACCGGTTAATAGATCGATGTCATTATCGTTATCAATATCAGCAAGATTAATTCCCGAACCATATCCCGAAAAAGCAGAAGTCCAGAATGGTGTTGTATTTAAAACACCATTATTATTAAGGTAGATTTTAAATTTACCACTTCCTCCAAGCTGGCTGTTATCAGAAATTGCCAGGTCGAGGTATCCATCATTATTAACATCACCAACAAAAAGAGAATTTGCATATTGACTCGCATCTGTTGATTGCCAGGTTGGTGTTACGCTGATTATTCCATTATTGTTTTCAAATATTCTGTTCGGAGAACTTTCCCCCGCAAATACAACATCAAGGTCTCCATCATTATCAAAATCCGCCCAGTTAACATCGTAACTGTATTGTGAGGCGGTTGCTTTCCACGAAGGAAGTGATTCGAGAGTATTACCAATATTAAAATAAATTCTTGGCTGCTCAGGAATGTTATTATAAGATTCTCCGCCAGCAACGGCGAGATCAAGATCACCGTCTCCGTCTGCATCACCAAATGCACAACTGAAAGTGTAAACCAGATCACCTGAGACCCAATCTGGATTAGAAGATAAAGTTCCGGAATTGTTTAAATAAAGTTTTACTTTACCGGGGCTACTAAAACCTGAAGGTCCTATATAAACTGACACAGCAACATCAGGCCAGCCATCTGCATTAACATCACCAACATCGAGATGACCATGATAATCAATATCTGCAGATTGCCAGTTTGGTGAAGTCGGGAAAGTTCCGTCTCCATTATTATAATAGACGACAACTTTCTGCCGGGAGATATCGTTTCCATTTGCTACGACAAAATCGAGCCAGCCATCCTGATTAATATCAGCAAAGGCACCACCAGTTGATACACTGGAGATATCTGTTGAAATCCAGTTTGGGATTTGCGGAAAAGGTACCTGAGAATAAAGTTGTGAGAATAAAAGTAGGAAAAGAATCATCGAAAAGAATTTTTTCATTTTAAACCCCTAAATGCTGTTTAATCTGAAATACATATTTAAGTTAACACAAAATTAATAATTTCCATCAACAAACTCATTTAAAAATAAAAACCCCTCAGTATGAGAGGGGCTTAAGAATTTTAGAGATCTTATTTAATAATTATCATCTTCTTAACATCAACAAATTTACCTGCTTCAAGCCTATAGAAATAAATGCCTGAGGTCAAAGAAACAGCATCAAAAATTACTTCGTGGTATCCTTCTTTCAATCTGCTGTTTACTAGTTCAGCAACTTCCTGACCTAAAGCGTTGTAAACATTTAATTTTACTTCAGATTCTACCGGAATAGAAAATCTGATTTTAGTACTCGGATTGAATGGGTTAGGATAATTCTGCTCTAAGGCAAAAGTACTTGGTAGAGCTACCTCAAGCTCAATTATGTTTGAGTAGTTGAATGATCCATCATAATCAATTTGCTTCAATCTGTATGAAAAATTTCCAGCATCGAGCTTTGAATCAACAAATGAATATGCTTTGGGTTCAGTGGTTGTTCCGAATCCAGGCACAAAGCCAATAGATTCAAAATCTCCGGTAGTATTCATTCTTTCAATATCAAATCCTTTGTTATTTGTTTCTGTTGCAGTGTTCCAACTAAGTTTAGCATCTGTTCCATTTACTACCGCTGCAAATGATGTTAGTTCGACAGGAATAACATAAGATCCGTGTATACATACATTGTCTACAGTCCACCACCAATCCCATCCGGGTTGAACTGATACAAATCTAATATTGAAATTACTAAATGCAACTAATGAAGTCATATCCCATACTTCGTGAGTGTTTCTAATATCTGTCCCATCAAACGTCAACACATTCTGCCAGGTGGTTCCACCATCAGTGCTTACGTCAACATAACAAAAATCAGCAGCATCAATTGCATTCCAATCATTGTCAAACTCAAGCCAGACAGTTTCATATAATGTAGCATCAATCGGGCTTGACAATGTAGCTGTAGATAATAGTGTTGTTCCGCTTCCGCATTCATCAGAATCAGCTGACAGTACACCACCTGTCGATGTTGCTGGTAGCGTGTAAGAATTCGGATATGGTGGAGAAAATACTTCCCATACACATGTACCACCGTCATTTGTAATTGTCCAGTTCCCTTCTCCTGCCTCAAAATCATCACAGAAAAGCGTATCAATTACAAGATTTGGATCCTGAACTGTTGTAAAACTCCAAATAGGTCCGCTAGTGTTGCAGCTATCTCCAATTTCAATTACCTGCCAGTAGTAATTTGTTCCATAGGTAAAGGTCACACCCGTGATGTTCCAGATCGAATCCAAAGCACCACTTTGAACGAGACTTAAAGAAGCAGGATTCGTTCCAAAATAAAGTTCATTTGAGTTAGCTCCAGTACCATTTGACCATGTTAACTGAGCAAGATTTAGTGGAACACCAGTCTGTCCACTTGTTGGATTTGGATTAGATGGCATTTCAACAGGACAACCACCTGCACCCATGTCTACTGCTGCCCAAAATGCTGCGTGAAAAGTACTTGTTCCGTTGTTATTTCCACCAGAACTTGTGCAACCACCATGAGTATGTACACCAACTGCGTTATTCGTTAAACCATCAATGACCGGACTGCCGGAATTACCACCTTCGGTATCAGTCACATATCTCATTGTGGTACCACTGGAACCAGCATTTGGTCCAATATGTGTCTGTTGAGTTTGGTTGGCAGTTCCAACATCAACACCATAACCAGTTATTCTTATTGAATCAGGCCCAAGGTCTTGAACCAAAGGCCAGAAAGCTCCCTGTGCTTCTTTAGGCATCAATCCTGTAATTGAGTTTGGAAATACTTCAAACACTCCCCAATCGTTTCCTACTCCACCGTTTGTAAAAATTTTGGTAGATACGTCTACTGAATACTGATCTTCTGGACCGGGATGTTGTATAGTTCCACCAGGTAAAGACAGTGGCACATTAAATTCAACAATAGTTGAACTGCTTCCGTCAAGACAGTGACCAGCACTTGCAAATTTACCATTTGGTATTATCCATGCTGTACAACCGATATTTAGTAATCTTCCAGTTGCAGGTTGATTTGATGCTATTCTGTCATCCGTGGGTCCACATTGGGATTCAATTACTTCACCATCATACCATTCACCAACATTAATCTCATCTATTTTTATAAATACATCGTGATCTGTCTGGCCTAGAAAGAGTCTAATCTCCACAGCACTACCATTAAAAAATGCGCTGAAATTATTCCACTGATTCAT
>JAOTUT010000197.1 GCA_029863735.1 Ignavibacteria bacterium | reverse complement strand
CACAGATGAAGTTATAGTATCATTAGATGGATCCAGAAAAGTTCATGATAAAATAAGAAATATTCCTGATGCGTTTGACAAATTGAAAGAGGGTGTGCAGGAGTTAAAAAGATTAAATCAGAATTTTAGAGTAACTGCACGTTGTGTAATTCAAAAAGAAAATTATGAAGACTTCCCGAATATCGTTGACGCTGCAAAAGAAATAGAGCTTGACCAGATTAGTTTCTTGGCTGCTGATATTACAACCGATGCATTCAATCGGCCGGAATTATGGGATGATCAGAAAGTAGCAGAAGTTAAATTGTCTCGCGATGAGCTAATTAAATTTAAGGATATGATTGAATCACTTATAACGACTCATTCAATTGATTTCAAAACAAATTTTATTGCAGAATCACCGGACAAAATAAGAAGATTCTATCTCTACTATGCTGCTTATTATGGTGAGAGTAAATTTCCGGAGATGAAATGTAATGCCCCCTGGGTATCTGCTGTGATAGAGGCAGATGGGAGTGTGCGCCCCTGTTTCTTTCATCAGGTAGTTGGTGTTATCAGGGAAAATTCTTTAGCGGAAATAATAAATTCAGAAAAATCAATTTCTTTTAGGAAAAATCTTGATGTTGTTACTAATTCAATCTGCGAGAAATGTGTGTGTTCATTAAACCTTTCACCGTTTGCTAAGTTGTAATGCCATCCATCAACTTGAAAAAGTTTAATTCAGTACTAAGATATAGAATCCAAATACTTTGGGTAATTACATCAATACTCGTTGTTTATTTTATTTTCTTTGCAGTTAACAATACCACTCGTCCGAGCTATGGTTTTGCCAGCTATTATACAGCCTCAAATTTATTAATTGAAGGCGAAGATGTAGCTGATTTTTATGATGATGACTGGTTCAGCTCAAAGGTGGAGAATTATGTTCACGGAGTTTATGAAATATATCTTGTTAATATGCCCACAACTGCTCTTATATTTTTACCCATTGCTAATTTCGATTATAAAACTGCAAGGTTGATCTGGATAATTTTCAATCTTGTTCTGCTTGCAGTTGTAGTTGGGCTTATTATAAGGAGAATGAAATTTGGTGAAATCTGGTTACCATTAGTTCTAATATCATTCCTTTCATTCCAACCGTTGTATGTTAATATCTCCAACGGGCAGGTTTATAGTTTTATATTTTGTCTTTTGGTTTTAGCATGGTTCGCTTATGAATCAGGAATCGATACTTTACTTGGCAATATTATCGGGGTGGTATTTATACTTAAAACTGCTGGTTCATTTCTAATCATACTCTTTGCCTTTCAAAAAAAATGGAAAAGCCTGCTTTGGGTATTTGTTACGGTTGTTTTTTATTTTATTGCATCATTACCGTTATTGGGTTTAAACTCTTGGTCTGCGTATGGAAATAAGTTATTAAGCTATACTTCCAGTCCAACCCTCAGTGTAACTGCTTATCAATCTGTTCACAGTTTTTTTCATCACTTATTTGTGTTTGATGCACAATGGAATCTTGAACCTCTGATTAACCTGCCCTTGATAGGTAAATCATTAACGATAATATTCAGCCTTGGAATTCTGATTGTTACTATTGTGAGCGCGTTAAAATTTAAAAAGTCAGATCTGGCTTTTGGATCATTTATAATCGCAGGATTGATATTAAACCCTGCAACGATCGATTACCACTATATGCTGATACTCATTCCAATAATAATTTTAATAGATTGGTTGAAAAACAATTGTTCATTTAGTATGTGGGCAATCTTTTTATTTTCTTTCTTATTAATTGCCTTAAGCATACCTTATACCTCTGCTAAAGTCACATCCGGACTTTGGGCGGTCTTAGCTTATCCGAAATTGTATGGGGCGTTGGGTTTGTTGGGTTTGGTTCTGAGAGCTTCTTATGTTTCAAAATCCTTTGAAAAGCGGATTAAATATTCTAATAAATAAAGAATAAGAAGCCTTATGAATTTTCAACAGTTTTAATATTGAAGATAAAATGATTTTCTCCCCACGTTTTCTTATGAAGCACTTCTTTTATAGTAAAATTATATTCTTCAGCAATAGATTTAATCATTACCAAATCGGTTTCATCTGAAAGAACCATAATAACACTTGTGTTTTCATAAATATTTGTCCTAAGCTGACCAAACAGTTTTCGGAAATACTGAAAATCATCTCCTCCAAACCAGGCAAATTCTCTCTCACTCGCGGGAGCTTTTTTATAATAAGGCGGATTAATAATTATATAATCATACTTTCGTTGTGGTATATCATCAAAAAGATCTGAATGAACTACTTCTACATTTGCATTTGTCATCTTCACGTTTTTCTCTATGTTGTATACTGCTGTCAGACTTATGTCGGATGCAGTAACATATCCTCCTTTATTTGCTGCAAAAATTGAAATCAATCCTGTGCCTGCGCCCAGTTCAAGAATGTATTTTTTATTTAGTTCGACATTCTCAAGATATTTGAGCAAGAGTTTTGTGCTGAAGTAAAAACCCGGATGGAAAACTCCCGGAAATACTGTAACTGTTATAGTTTTATAACTATAACTTCTTTCTTTTGACAGGTACTTTTCTGATGTCGGATAAAGTATTCTGAAGGCAAAACTTTTTAATATGTTTTTCTTTTTTTTATTTGTCATTCAGTATAAAATCCTTCCACTTCCGGTCTTCGGTACTTTAGCCAGAACTTTTGAAGTGCCTTCAACTCATAAGGAAAATTATAAAAATCTGCTTTGTATCGAAATGAAGATAGAAACTTCATCGTCTTTTTTTGAAAAGAAGTTAGCTTGAAATCTGAAACCGTAGGGTATCGGGCATTTATAACAGTTTCGAAATCTAAAATCTTACTGATCATATCTTCGGTAAGCCAGGGGGTTAATGGGTTTTTCCGTAAATCAAAATTTGCCCATTGTAGGTCAAGCCAATCTTCAAGCTTTTCTGGGAATCTGAATCCGGTTTTAACTACTTCGTTATAAAGTTCCGATCCTTCTGTCGGGACCGGACTGTAAACATAAATAATTATTTCGGTGTCTGGATTTATTTCTTTTATCTGCTTGATGAATTGAATGTCCTCGTCAATCTGCCGCATAACTTTCTCAGGTGTTTCTGCCGGAAGACCGAGCACGAAAGAATACTCAGGTATAATATCAAACTTCTTCATTCTGGAAGCAAACATTTTTATTTGTTCACCAGTTTGTGTTCCGCCTTTATCCATCTGCTTTAATATTGCATCGTTACCTGTTTCTGCACCGAAGAAAATCATTCTGCAGCCGGCTTCTCTTATCAAAGAAAGAGACTCATCGCTGTATTTATGAATAGTATCAATTCTGCCCTCACCCCACCAGATTATGTTTTCATTCTTTATCAATTGAGAAAATTCAACTGTTCGTTTTTCAGATACGAAGAAATTATTGTCGTGAAATTCAACAGCATTTGCTCCAAATTTATCTTTCAGATACTTGATATCTTTATAAATAAGTGGAGCTGATTTCCCTTTCCATCTGGCTTCATAAATTGGAACGACGGCACAGAAGGAGCAGGTAAACGGACATCCTACACTGGAGTGATAAGCTGCAGTTTTTGTACCTAAAAAAGTTTTTCCCAGGTAATTATTAATCGGATAAAAGTTATTCAACTTGTCATATGGAAGCGGTGGAAGCTTATCCTGATCGAAAAGATCTGCTTTTGGTGTTTTTATTAATTCATTGTTCCTTTTATAAATCAGATTCATTACAGATGATGGATCGGTATTTTTTTCTAATCCATCCAGAAGCCGCGGAAATGCTTCATCACCAGGTCCATTAATTATATAATCAACAAAACCTGAGTCTAGAACTACTTTATATTGGTTAGCAGAGAAGTATCCTCCCCAAATATTTATCACATCAGGAAATTGCTCTCTTATTTTTTTTGTGAATGGAATTGCCTGCTTCGGTTGCATTCCGGGCATAACTGTGCAGCCAAAATATTTGAACTCACCAGAAGAAAGGTAGCTACTGATTTTGTTCCAGGTATCCGATTCCATATTTCCATCAACAAATACATAATCAAACTTTCCTTCAATGGATGCCCCAACCTGCAATATTGAGTTTGGAATTCTATGCTTCGAATCTGCACTTCTTGGATTGAAAATTAAGGCTTTTTTCATTTTCACTTATTCGTCTGAACAGGAAATGTTGAGTAAATGATAATTCATATTTATTTTGTGCTCAGAATATTGCTTAAGTTACTTGGAAAAGAAAATTTATTTAGTCCTACTAAAATTATTCTACATCAATGAAAGTTACGTTCGTAAATTACTATTATGACAAAGATATACCAATTGAAAATTATTTAGATAAATATCCAACAATTTATGGGTGGTCCAAAGCATTAAGCGAATTAGGGCTTCAAGTAAAGGTTTATCATCGTTTTAACAAGAATTACTTCTTTAATCAAGATGAAGTTGAATTTTTTTTAGTAAAGGATAATCTTAGAAATGAT
>JAOTUT010000196.1 GCA_029863735.1 Ignavibacteria bacterium | reverse complement strand
TACTTGCCGAGCATGAAGAAAACCTTAAGAAGCAATTTAATTATGAAAAAGAATTGGCTTTTACAAAACGAATATATCATACTCATCACAAAGCAGAAAAAATCATGGGCTTCATCAAGGAAGATCTTAATAAGATAAATGCGGAAAACATTGAGACTATTAATTATAGAGTTACTAAATATTCAAATTTTATATCCCGTGTAATCTATGATATGAAATGGTTCGATCCCCCGGTTCAAACTATTCGTGGCCCCATGTATAAAACAAATTTAAATGAGGTACTAAAATTTATTGTCGAAAACATTTTCTTACGCGTTTCCAGAATATCTGATAAGTTAAAGTTCAATTTCATGATGGATAAAGAATTGCCTGAAGTCCACGTTAATGAATTTGTGATCTGGGAATTGTTTGAACCACTAATCCAAAATGCTATCGAGCATGGGGGATCAGGCAACCTTACAATTCAAATAAATACTATTTACGATAAAGTTAATAATACTTCGGCTGTTCAAATTATAGATAATGGTAAAGGCATAGAGGAAAGATTATTATTGAAAAATGCTGATGGTGTAGAAAATATATTTTTAGAGAACATCAGTACAAAATCTAAAACAGTAAAGGAAGGTGGCTACGGTTGTTATATAGCCTACCAAATTGCCAGAAGGTGTGGGTGGAATTTAAGTGTTACAAATAACCTTGAAAGTGGTGCAACTTTTATTGCATCACTAAAAAATTATTGAGGAAGATATAATGTTTGAAAATGAACATATAAGAATATTACTGATTGAAGATGAAGATTTTGATGTAAACAGAATTCAGAGAACACTAGAACCATTCTCCGACCGAATGAAAATTATAAAAATATTCTCCGACGGATCCCAGGCAGTAAATTATATTAAGGATGCTCAGGATGAAATAGACGTTATAATCATGGATTTTCAAATTTCTGGCGGATTAATGGGAGAAGATTTGATCCGAGAAATTAAGAATGTTAATCGGACTCTACAGATTATCGTGATCACAAAAATGACGATTAATTTAACAGACTATACATTTGCTAATGCTCTATTAAGAGCTGGTGCGTTTTGGTACTGTACCAAATATCCTGGAGACATCGATAATTTTATTTACCAACCTACTGATTTTGTAATAGGTGTTTTCAATGCATATCAGAAAAAAAAATTGGAAATGGAGAATGTCAAATCAAATGAAAAAATAGAAAAAAATGTAAATGATATTTTAAGGCAAAACAGAATAATCGGTGAATCACTATCTATAAAAAAATTAAAAGAAGATATTATTAAATGTGCTGAGAGTGATATAGCTATCCTAATAAGGGGTTCCTCTGGAACAGGCAAAGAACTCGTAGCTTATAATATTCATTATAGAAGTAAAAGAAAATTTGAGAATTTTATTCCAATAAATTGTGGAGGTATTCCGAATGATCTTATTGAAAGTGAATTATTTGGTTATGAGAAGGGGGCATTTACAGGGGCTGATAAGAGAAAACCCGGACTTTTTGAATTGGCTAATAACGGAACAATATTTCTGGACGAAGTAACCGAATTAGGACTAAATGCACAAGTTAAGTTGTTACGGGTTATTCAGGATGGTGAATTAGAAAAACTAGGGAGAACTGAAAAAGTAAAAGTGAATGTTCGGATTATCTCAGCAACCAATAAAAATATTGAAGAGGAAGTTAATGCAAAACGCTTTAGACAGGATTTATATTATAGATTAAATGTCGTTTCTCTTTTGGTGCCTGATTTAAAGGAGAGAAAATCTGACATCCAGTTACTTTTAAAATATTTTCTTTCAATCTACAGTCTTGATATGAACAGGGCGGTTCCTCAATTAAGTGAAGATGCAATGGACACATTAATTAATCATAGTTGGCAAGGAAACGTTAGGGAGTTAAAAAATGTTACTCAGAGGATTATATTCTCTGGCGAAAAAATAATAACAAGAGAAGTTGCGTTTCAATCTTTGGGCATACTAAATTACCAACAAAATGAAGGATCAATGGGAGTCCCATTCCCAAATTACTCTGAAATAATGACACTGAAAGATTTTGAGAAAAATGCTCGGGCAAAGTATTTTGAGTATGTAAGATCTCACTCAAACTCTGATACAGAAGCCGCGCAAAAACTAGGATTAGCACCGCCTAATTTTCATAGAATGCGCAGAGAGCTGGGGATTAAATAGATTATTAAAACTATAATTCGATTTTATCAAAATAATAATTTACCGGATTCCCCAGTAAAATTTTAATCTAAATTATGAATATTTTTACTGGTCCTATTATTGAAACTAGGAACTTAAGGTAAAATACAGAATGCTGCAGTCGATTAAACTTTTCTTATAGGTATTTCATTATGATCCATATAATTCAAAGATTGAAAATTCTTACGATACTTTTTTTGTTATGGTGTACTTCAACATTAAATAGTCAGTCTTTTCTGCACACTTTTGGTTATAAAATTCTTGATGGGACTGGACAGGAAATTATTTTGGAAGGTATTGGCCTTGGCGGTTGGCTTTTAATGGAAGGATATATGCTTCATACTTCAGGTTTTGCTAATGCTCAATGGGAGATTAAAGAGAAGATTGAGAACCTAATAGGTGAAACTAATGCTGAAACTTATTATCAAGCTTACCATGAAAATTATGTTAGAAAAGCAGACATTGATGCAATAGCTGAATGGGGTTTTAATTCAATCAGACTACCGTTTCATTATAATATCTTAACTCCTGCAGACTCGCCCGGAGTATATTTAGAACAAGGATTTGCTATAATCGATTCTGTTTTAAGTTGGTGCGCAGAAAATCAACTTTATCTAATTTTGGATATGCACGCTGCGCCAGGAGGACAAAGTAATGAGCCAATAAGTGACTATAATCCTGCTTTTCCATCACTTTGGGAAGACCCCGCTAACCAGGATAGAACAGTGGATATATGGAGAAAAATTGCTGAAAGATATCATGATGAACAATGGATAGGTGGCTATGATTTGCTAAATGAACCCAAGTGGGACTTAGGTCCAAATAATCAACCATTGCACGATCTATATATTCGAATCACAGATACTGTTAGAGTCGTAGATAATAATCATATTATTTTTATTGAAGGAAATTGGTTTGCAACTGACTTTACTGGACTTACCCCACCCTGGGATAACAATATGGTCTATAGCTTTCATAAATATTGGAATTCTAATGATCAGGGAAGCATTCAGTATTTGGTTAATATTAAGAATACATATAATGTTCCATTATGGTTAGGTGAAACTGGTGAGAATTCCAATAGCTGGTTTGTCGATTGTGTTGAATTGATTCAAGCTAATGATATAGGTTGGGCCTGGTGGCCACATAAAAAAATAGATGCTATTGCTGGTCCACTTTCTGCCCACCTATTACCTGGCTATCAGGTGCTTTTAGATTATTGGAATGGACAAGGTGGCCAACCATCAGTCCAGTTTGCAACTAATGCATTAATTCAACAGGCCGGAGCTTTATCCATAACTCAATGTGACTTCCATGTTGATGTCATTGATGCACTTATAAGACAACCGAATAATAATAGTATAATTCCATTTGTGCAGAACACATTACCCGGTGTAATATATGGTGCCCATTACGATTTAGGTCAGAGAGGATTTGCCTACCAGGATAACGACTACCAAAATGTCGGTGGTGGAATTTGGAATAATGGGTGGTCTTACAGAAATGATGGTGTAGACATTGAATCTTGTAATGATGCCTTCACGTTAGGGTATAATGTTGGCTGGATTGAACATGGTGAATGGTTAAAACATACTGTTAATGTTCAACAATCTGGCACATTTAATATTGATATTAGAATTTCATCCCCGAATTCGGATGGGAAAATATTAATTAAATGGGATGGGCAAACTATAACTGATTTCATAGATGTTCCTAATACAGGTGGGTGGCAGAATTGGCAAACTGTATCAGTGCAGGATATAGAACTTACATCAGGCTCTCATGAATTCCAGATTCAATTTCTTAATGGTGGGTTTAATTATAATTATGCCGAATTTATTCAAACTGCTGTTGGTGTTGATGATATTAATCATCAAATAAACGAGTTTAAGTTATTTCAAAATTACCCAAATCCATTTAACCCTGATACAAATATTGAATATACAATTCCTTATACTGGTAGACTCGTAATAAAATTATATGATATGTTGGGAAACCAAATATCTATACTTCAAGACAAAGAATACGATGCTGGAACTTACACCTATAGGTTTAATGCAGATGAATTAAATCTATCTAGCGGTACGTATTTATATAAAGCTTCATTTAATAATGAAGTGACTTCAGTTCGAAAAGCTATTTTCATAAAATAGAATAATTAAATGCTTCTTATTAAAATTGAGAGCAAATTAAATTTCTATATATTAACTGTAGCAACTATTTTTCTTTCTTTCATTTCTTAAACTTTTTTTATTATTAAAATAATAAGCCTTTCTTATC
>JAOTUT010000194.1 GCA_029863735.1 Ignavibacteria bacterium | reverse complement strand
TCCTGCTTTCTTCTGCAATGTCGAAATATCCATTCGCAGGGATTGGAATACTCGCGAAGCAAGTTGCATTTTTTTTAATCGCTTACGTCTTCTATTCCTTCATTAAAGATGAAGGGGATGTGAAAAATTATTTCTTATCTATAATAGTAGTAACATTTATTTTTACAACTATTTTCATCCTCACCTTTATTAGTGAGGGTTATGATATAATATCAATAATGTCTAAATCCAGAGTTAGAATTACTGCATTGACCGGTAATATTGAAGCAGCAACTAATTTTTATGTAATTTCATTTCCTCTGATAATTAGTTTTCTTTTGTACATGAAAAAATCATTAAGAAAAACTGCGGGCTGGTTTATTTTATTTTATTCGATTATAGGATTATTCCTGGCAATGTCTCGTTCCGCCATTTTAGGAATAGCGGTTAGTACAGCGATAGTATTTTTTATGTTAAAGAGAAAGATATTTTACCAGCTTCTCTTCTCCTTGTTGATAATTGTTCTAATATTTATTGTCGTTGATCCACTAAACGAAATTGTAACACAATTATTTAGACTAGAGGAAGGTGTGAGTTTTAGGGACTACCTCTGGCTGATGGCTGTAAATATTATCAAAGATTATCCTTTGTTTGGATTAGGACCTGGAGCATATCCTTATGAAATGTTAAACTATTATCCGTTTATGTTAAATGATTACCTTGGACAAGTCTTCATTTTCTTTGCTGATGTATCTGTAAGTGTGAATTTAGCCCACAATATTTTTCTTGTCTTTTTTTCTGAAATGGGTATTCTTGGTTTGGCTACTATCATCGCATTACCAGTTATTTATTTTCGAATTGGAATTAAAACCCTTATTAAGTATAAAAATGATATTTCCGGAAAATATTATTTAATAATTGCTCTTTTTGCTGCCGGTGCAAGCGTTATTTTCAGGAACATCTTTAACAGCATCGGATTGCTGTATATTGGGGGAATTCATACCGACCTTCCGTTTTGGCTAGTATTCAGTAGCTTAATTTATTTTTATCGGGCTCCATTATCTGATGGTTCAGCTGTAAACATTAATCAACCGGCACAAAGTTAATTCAGTTTATGAAGTTAGTAGTTTCCAGAATATCCTTCAGCGATTTTATTAACCGCAATAAACCAATATCTTTTATTCTAAACTCTATTTTCAATCTTTTTTTTTCCACATTACGGTTAATTAGTAAGCAATTTGCTTATGATAATGGTAACCTTTTAATAATATCCTTGCATCGTTTGGGAGACACGATATTTACAATTCCCGCTATCAGAGAAGTTCAAAAACATTTTAAAAAGAAAATAATCATTGCTTGTTATCCTGAATCTGTTCCTATTTACAAACTTGCTTTTGAAGACATTCATTTTTGTGAACTCGAACACCGGGATTTCTATTTCAATGATCGGCTTACAAAATTTAAAGCTAAGAAGAAACTGAAGATGCTACGATCGGAAATAATAATTGATTTAATTGGGTCAATGTCCTCTGCAAGTTTAATATATAACTTAAGAGCTAAAGAAATTGTCGGAATGACTAGAATTCAATTTAAAGCGATATATGACCATTATGTGGAATTTAGAGAGAGTCCACAATTGATTGATATTTACTTAGATGTCATTTCGTCTGTTATTCAGATTCCAGACAGAAACGCATTAAAGAAATTATCCAAATCAACTAATCCTGAGGGAAAAATACTGATACATCCTTTTGCAACCTGGAGAGAGAAAGAATGGAATCTAAATAAATTTATAGAACTCGCTCTTAAATTAAAAAAAGTATACAGTGTTAATTTCATCTCACCTTCAGGAAAGTTATATTCTGATGTTCTAGATGAAATCAGGAACAAAGGAATAGATATTGCTGAATCAAATTCAGTGGATGAGCTTATTGAGAATATCAGAAAATGTTCTTTATTTATTGGGAATGATTCGGGGCCTGTAAACATTGCAAATTTTCTAGGCAGACCAACTTTCACTATTTATGGGGCAACTAATCATAATTATACGGCAACCTCAGGAGAACATCAATTATATATTCAAAAGAAACTTGGTTGTTCAGCAAGAAGTAATGAGAAATTCTGTATTGTCGGCGGAGCTGCATTTATTTGTCCTGGTATACAATGTATGAACTTACTTTCCGTGGATGAGGTTTATAATCAATTAAAGCCTTTAGCTGATGAATACTGCACTAGGAAATAGTAGAAGACTGAAAATAAAAATTAGAATGGAAAAAATTATGAGGGTATAAAGAAGATTGCTTTAGTACTGATTTTATTTTCTATGTTAACCCAAAGCATATTGAACTATAAAATTCCTGATATTCCTTGATGCCATTATTAAAGTTGAAATTTTCTCTTGTAATTTTTTTTGCATTCTTGCTAAAGTCAGACAATAATTGAGGATTACTCAATAAATTAATAACGGCATCGGCTAAACCTTTATAGTCTTCTTCTTCTGCTAAATATCCTGTCCTGCCATTTAAAATGAGATCTTTTATCCCAACTACATCAGTTCCAACCGAAGGAATTCCCATACTCATTGCTTCAAGTAGAGCATAAGGTAGTCCCTCATAATGGGAAGAAAGCATAAAAATATCAAACATCTTATAAAAGGCTTTTGAGTTTTTTTGATAACCAGCAAGTTCAATTTTTGATTTAAGACCAAGTTTATCAATTAACTTAATACAAACTTGCTCAAGCGGTCCATCGCCTACAATTACTAACTTTGTGTTTGGAAATCTATCGTTAATAATTTTAAAACTTTTAATCAGTGTGATGGGATCTTTTTGATAGTACAATCTTCCAACGGTGCCTAAAATTATTTCTGAACCGTTTTTCAATTTTTCAGGAACTCTATTTAAGTAAGTGAAATCATCAAAGTCAGAAGGATCAATTGAATTATATAGTGTAATAATTTTTTTATTGGGAACAATATTATGCTCAAGGGCAAGGTCTCTTTCTGAGCCAGATACTGCTACTAACCTTTGAGTAACGTAGCCAAGATATTTTTCCATTTTTAGATATAAAAATCTTTTCATCAATATTCTGTTATCACAAAACATAAATCCGTGTGGAGAATAAATAACATTTGGATGCCGACTGACAAAGGTTGCAAGACGACCAACGAAACCCGCCTTTGTACTATGACAGTGAACGATATCGTATTTATTCTCTAAAATAATCCTTCTCATTTTGATAATATTGGAGATATCAGTGAAGGAAGCGCTTCGCTTAATAGGAAGTCCAATTGTATTATTGAATATACCTTTGCTCACCTGAATAAAATTTTTATTTCTGTCGGTTGAATAAATGATATCGATTTGGAATTCAGATTTGTCTATTTTCTTTGCAATGTCGATTACGTGCTTTTGCGTCCCACCTGAGGTTGCCTCCAGAATATATAGAATCTTAATCATTGGTAAGATTCTACTCCTAAAAGATTTCTATAAAAGTTATCGATTTTCATAACATGTTCTTTAATATCAAACATTTCAGATCTTTTAAATGCTTCGTTAACCAAACTTTTAGCAAGATGAGGATTCTCAATAATTTTAAAAACAGCACCAGCAATTACCTCTGGATTTTTTGGAGGTATAAGAATTCCACTTTCTCCATCTATAACTACTTCTGTTATTCCATCAACATTAGTTGCAATTACAGGTACACCAGCAGCCATTGCTTCAAGCAATACAATCCCAAAACCCTCATAAATAGATGGAAGAATAAAAATATCCATCCTTTTATAAAAGGGGATTACATCTGCAAACTTACCAAAAAATTTAACTGAATTGCTAATCCCAAGATTCTCACTTAATTCTTCGAGTTTTTCTAAAAGTGAGCCATCTCCCACTATTTCAAGTTGTACGTTAGGAAACTTAGCTAAAATGTTATTCATTGCCAACAGTAAATATCTTATTCCTTTTTGCTTCTCCAATCGACAAACTGTTCCAATTATTATTGGATTTTTATTTGAAAAAAACTTTGCATTAGCTGTTTTATAGAATTTTTGATAATCTATACCATTGTGCACTACAAAAATTTTTGTAGATGGGACGAATTCGTACCTGATTAAGCTATTCTTTACAGATTCTGAGATAGCAATTACTTTTTTATTAAAAAAAATGCTTATCATTTCTAAAAGAATGAAGATATTATGCTTCTTTAAGTTGACTTTATTATGTTTATGTGTAATCAGGATTGAACGATTATAAACTAAGTGAGCTACTGTAGCATAAAATCTTGCCTGGAATAAATGGGTATGAATAATATCTGGTTTTATTTCACGTAATAAGTTAATAATATGAATTACTATTAAAGGATTAAATTTATTTTGGATTTTTAGCTTAATAACTTTGGCATATTCAGACATTTCAGCAATTAGGTCATCAGGTTTTTCTCTTAAGCAGCATACATATAAACTATATTTTTTCTTATCTAAATTTTTTAGATAATAAAATAATAATTTTTCTGCTCCGCCAAGTCCCAGACTTGTAATTACATAAAGGATTTTAATCTTTTCCATCTGA
>JAOTUT010000195.1 GCA_029863735.1 Ignavibacteria bacterium | reverse complement strand
AACGCAAAAGATAACAACAGCATAAAACTTGAAACATTCCACTGGTTTACGGTCGAATTTGGTTTGATAAATAATCCAGAAGGTAGAAGAATTTATGGCGCAGGTGTTCTGTCATCACACAAGGAAGTACAGCATGCGTTGTCGGACCAGGTAGAAGTTAAACCTTTCGATCCGGAAAAAATAGTAGTTCAACAATACGATGTCTGGCATCTTCAACCAATTCTTTTTGCAATAGATTCATTCGAACAGCTAGAGAAGGGATTTGATGAGTGGTGTAAAAAGAACGATCTGTTAAGCTGAAGTTAATTAATTTTGATTCCTTCAATTTTCTCGTCTAATAGTTCATTTTGAACTAATTATGCTAATTAGTTGTTGTTAAACGTCAATTGTTATACACTAAATTGATAATTAAATTGTTTAGTGTCTTTATCAATTCTTAATAATTTTTAAAAGTAAAAAATTTGGAGGCAGACATGGCTCTTAAAATCGGTGATAAAGCACCCTTATTTAAATTGAAAAATCAAGATGATAAGTTAGTATCTCTTTCTGATCTTAAAGGTAAACCTGTTGTTCTTTATTTTTATCCCAAAGATGATACGTCCGGCTGCACTAAAGAAGCATGCAATTTCAGAGATGAATTCCCTAAGTTTGGAAAAATGAAGGCTGAAATAATGGGTGTAAGTGCAGACTCTGTTGAATCGCATAATAAGTTTGCAAAGAAATATAAACTTCCCTTTAATCTTTTAAGTGATGAAAAGAAAGAAGTTTTGGAAAAGTACGGAGTCTGGCAGGAAAAGAGTATGTACGGGAAAAAATATATGGGTATAGTACGAACCACTTTTATAATTGATGCTAAAGGAAAAATCAGTAAAATATTTCCGAAGGTTAAAGTTGATAATCACAACCAGGAAGTAATGGAAGTATTGAAAGAATTATAATGGCAAAAAAAGTTTATTTAACACGACGTGAGACATTCGCTGCTGCACACAGATTATTCAAACCTGAACTATCTGACAAAGAAAATTATGAGTTATTTGGAAAGTGCAGTAATCCGAACTGGCACGGACACAATTACACTTTGGAAGTTACTGTTGTTGGCGAGGTGGATGCCGGAACAGGATTTGTACTGGATATTAAGAAGCTAAAAGAAATTATGTTGAAAAATGTTATTTCCAAAGTTGACCATAAGAATTTGAATATAGATACTGATTTTATGAAAGGAATTATTCCTACATCTGAAAATATTACAGTGGCAATCTGGGGACAGCTTGCAGATAAAATTACCGGTGGAAAGCTGTACTCTGTTAAGCTTTACGAGACCGAAAATAACTATTTTGAGTACAAAGGAGAATAAATTGTGGATAATGTAAAAGTAAAAAATCTGATATCTGATCTATTGAAGAATATTGGTGAGGATCCTAAAAGAGAAGGACTTCTCGACACTCCTCGTAGAGTTACCGAAGCTTATGAATTTCTCACATCAGGATACAATAAAAAAATTGAAGAAGTCATGAACGATGCTCTATTCAATGAAAAATATGATGAAATGGTATTGGTGAAGAATATTGATTTTTATAGTCTTTGCGAACATCATATGCTGCCATTTTATGGTAAAGTGCATGTTGCTTACATTCCTGATGGAAAGATCATCGGTTTGAGTAAAATCCCAAGAATTGTGGAAGTATTTGCACGCAGACTTCAGGTTCAGGAAAGGATGACTCAGCAAATTGCTGATACTCTTGAAGACTATCTTAAACCGAGAGGAGTCGCAGTTGTTTCTGAAGCATATCACATGTGTATGATGATGAGAGGAGTAGAGAAACAAAACTCTTCTGCTACTTCGAGTGCTGTTCATGGTGATTTTAAGGACGATCCAAGGACACGTTCAGAATTTCTAAACCTTATATCACACAAGAATTTATAACTATGGCTAAAAAAGATGGAATATGGGTAACTGGTGCAAGTTCTGGCATTGGTAAATCTGTTGCACTTGAGTTTGCAAAAGTCGGTTGCAATGTTTTTATATCAGCACGGAGAGCACAGGAATTAGAACGTTTGAAAGATGAAGCTGGTAAACAAGGTGATAACATCTATCCATTTCCCTGTAATGTTGCATCTTACACAAATGTAGAACAGACTATTAAAAAAATTAACAGTGAATTCGAAGTAAATTGCCTTATAAACAATGCTGGAATTACTTCATTTAAAAACGCAGCAGATAATTCATTTAATGAAATAAATGACATCATTAACACAAACCTGCTTGGATCAATTTATGCTATTAAATCGGTTCTGCCCTCTTTCATAAAAAATGAATCAGGTACTATATTCAACATTCTTTCAGTAGTTGTAGATAAAACTTTTACAAATAGTTCAGTTTATTCTGCATCAAAGATGGGATTGCTTGGTTACAGTAATTCAATGCGTGAAGAAGTACGGAAACATAATATTCGTGTAATTAATATTGTTCCAGGTGCAACAGAAACATCTATGTGGTCGCAGGAAATCAGGAAAGAAAAAGCAGAAAGAATGATGAATCCTGATAGCATAGCACGTATTATAGTTTCTGCATATCTTCAAAAAGATAATCTTGTCACTGAGGAAATTGTATTGAGACCTGTTACGGGGGATTTAGCTTAATAAAAAACCGGCAGCAAGCCGGTCTTTTGTGGAGAGAGAGCTATATATTATGAGGAGAATTTAATCAAAATCCCGATCCCTCATTTTTCTAACTACCTTATGTTTTCTTTCATGCATAATTCTCGTCATCTTATTCCATTCTTGCTTTTGATTATCATCCAACAATTGATAAATATCCATCTGATGATTTGCCTTCGTTATTTCAAGTTTGTTTTTCTCTGATATGATTTCGTTTATTTTATTAAGATAAGCCTCTCGTGAAAAATTTATACTGCTTTTTAATTGTTCAAGTTCAACTTCTTTTTTTTCGATCTCAGCAACTAATCCGATCATCTCATTTTTGTGGTTTAATTTTAACTCTTCAATCTTATCAGTCTGTTCATCTGATAAATTAAGTTTTTCTTGAATTCGATCTTTGTTTTTCATCCCATCCCGTACTCTGTTTTCCTGGCGATATTCTTGTGAAAAAAGATTACCAGAAATCAGCAATGCTGTGAGAATAGTCGCAAAGACTAATAATTTAGATTTCATTTTATTACTCCTTTTAATAATTATTTTCGATTCTTACCTTTTAGACAGAAGGTTCCCAATTAAGGTTTAATAATCAAGATTTAAACCATTTGAACTATATATTTGTTTAAATGTTTAGAAATAGTCTTTACAGGGAATGAATTTTAAATCAGATGATTATGAACTTGTTAGAGATTTTTTATCAGGTAACCAGCAAGCGTTTAATAATCTTGCCAGAAAATACCAGGAAAAAATCTATTGGCATGCACGAAGAATGCTTGGTGATCACAATGATGCACACGAGATTGTACAACAGGTTCTAATAGTGATGTATAACAAGTTGAACACATTTAATTTCAGTTCTTCTTTATACACGTGGATATTCAGAATAACCTATACGAGAAGTTTAAATCAGTTAAAGAAAAATAAACTTAAAAGATTACTTACTTTTAACTTCAATGAAGATATTGAGAATCACGGTTATGAGAACATAATAGAAGATTTAGAATCAAGGGAAAGATTTTTAATAATGGAAAAACTATTAAGTAATCTGCCTACTAAACAGCGGGAAGTTTTTATTATGAGAAATTTTAATGAACTAACATTTGAAGAAATTTCAAATATAACTGGAAAGTCGGTAGGTGCATTAAAAGCCAATTATTTTCATGCCTTAAAAAAAATGAAGGAGTTCATGGAAAAAAATGAACGCTGATGAGAGAATAATAAAATATTTAGATAACGAATTAATTACAGAAGAAAAAACTGCTTTTGAGAAAGAAATGGAAAGCTCAAGAGAATTAAGGGATAAATTTCAGAAATATGTGTCCGTTAAAGAAGAAATTGAAAAACTAAAGGGTTTAAAACTTAATCCTGACTATATTGATTCTATTCTACCAGAATTCCATTTTAGAATGTTAACTGGAAAGAAAGAAACAATAAGAAAAAGTTTATCGTATGCGTTTGGTGTAATGCTAATGTTCATTATTGCCATTGCTATACTTAGAATATTTTTTAACAATCATAATGATCCAAAATACATCGTAGAGTTTGCTCTATCATTGAATGAAAATCAAAAAGTTGAACTGCTTGAAAACCTTAACGGTAACTATGCAGTTTATAATTTAATCCCGGACAATGATCTAATTCAATTACTTGAAGCAGATTTGGAAATTAACAGTGACGTAGCAGAAGCTTATGGTATTGGTTACAAAGAAATTATTGGAAAATTAACTGATAACGAACTTGAAATAGTGTATCAGGAAATTTTAAAAAAAACTTTTTAGAAGAGGCCACTTTATGAAAACTACTTACTTAATACTAACAACCCTGTTTATTTTCTCAGGTTCAATATATGCACAGAGAGAAAAATGGCGTGATGATGAAATGAGAGAAAAATT
>JAOTUT010000193.1 GCA_029863735.1 Ignavibacteria bacterium | reverse complement strand
AAATTAGATTTCATCTCCTTTTTACAATTATCTTCATTGTCTAAATAATCTGTGACACTGTAAGCTCCAAAACCGCCCCAGTTTTTAGGAATTACAACCTGAGCACCTTCAAATGCCTCATCCATATTGTTTGTAAATTTAATACTTGCACCGCTTGCTGCAGCATTTTGTTTTGCCTTATCAACAATGTTTTTACTCAAAGGAAATTCTTTAGGATGTGCGACTGTTAAATCAATTCCATAACGAGGGAATAGTAATATTTGTGTCTGAGGAACGGAAAGCGGTTTTGAATGTGTATCAGCATAAGCCCATGAAATAGTTACTTTTAATCCTTTAGGATTCTTATCAAAGTGTTCAAAGATTGTCATCAGATCAGCCAGACCTTGAAAAGGATGATAAACATCATCCTGTAAAGACATAACAGGGCGTTTTGAATATTTTGCCATCTCTTTTAGATAATCATTTCCAATACCATAAAAACAATTTCTTGAAGCGATTCCGTGACCCATTCGCGATAGAATGATTGCGGTATCCTTTGCAGATTCTCCGTGTGATAACTGCATTTTATCAGCAGTTAAATCGTGCGCGTGACCACCAAGCTGTGTCATTCCTGCTTCCATTGAATTTCTTGTGCGGGTTGATTGCTCGAAGAAAATCATAAATAAAGTTTTATACAGAAGATGCAGATGCGGTTCTTCATTAAGAAATTGCTTTTTTAGTTCGAATGATGTTTTGAATACTGTATCAAGTTCTTCTTTTGACCAGTCTTCACACGTCAGAAAATGTTTGCCCTTAAATTTTGATTCCATACCTAAACTTTCTAAAAATTATGACAGAAAAGAGCATAAAAAGCAGAAGCTTTCACCAAGTGTTCAACAGGAACTTTTTCATTTGGAGCATGAGCGAGTTCCTCATTACCGGGTCCGAATCCAATTACCGGAATTTTATGTATCCCATTTATGGTCACTCCATTTGTAGAAAATGTCCACTTATCCACTTTAGGTTTTTGATTAAAGAGTTCTGAAAAAGTTTTTACTCCACTATTAATTACCTTATGATCTTCTTCTATTTTCCAGGTGGGATAATATTTTTCCATTCCATATGTTAATCCAGTAAATGAGGTCTTTTCATAATTAAGTATTTCAACTTTAGCATTTGTTCCCTTAACAATTTCTCTCACTTGATTAAGAGCCAACTCTTTATCTTCTCCCCAGGTTAATCTTCTGTCGAGATGTATTTTTGCAAAATCAGAAACAGCGCACAAAGAAGGGCTTAATGAAACAAATTCAGTAACCGTTACAGAACCTTTACCAAGAAAAGAATCAACAGCGAGTCTTTCATTTAACTTTTCTATTTCAAGTGCAGTCTTTGAAGCCATATAAATTGCATTCTTTCCTCTTTCCGGAGCAGAACCGTGTGAAGATAAACCGTAAAAGGAAACTTCAATTTCCATTCTGCCGCGATGCCCGCGATAAATATTCAAGTTTGTAGGTTCAGTTACAATAACGCAATCAGGTTTAATTTTATCTTCTTCGATAATATAATTCCAACAAAGACCATCACAGTCTTCTTCCATTACGGTTCCGGTAAAATAAACCATCACATCATCGGGCAGTCCTACTTCTTTTAAAATTCTTCCTGCAGTAACAAATGCTGCTGGCCCACCGGATTGATCAGCGGCACCTCTGCCCAGAACAAAACCATCTTTAATTTCTCCGCTCAAAGGAGGAAAATTCCAATCTTCTGCGTTGCCCAAATCAACAGTATCGATATGTCCATCAATTGCAATTATTTTTCTTCCATTTCCAATTCTGCTAATAACATTACCAAGCCCGTCTATTTTAACTTTATCAAAGCCAGCCTCTTCCATCATCTGCTTTAGTGCTTTGGCAACTCCTTCTTCCTCACCGCTTAAAGATTTTATCTTAATGAGTTTTGATAAATTATTTGCTGTGTAGTTACTGTATTCTTCAGCTTTCTTTAATATTGTTTTAGCGATATCCATTTCTTATTCCTCTGTTAATCCGAATTTAATTCTGACATTTTATTATATAACCTATGACCTTGTTCAACAATGTTTTTATGATATTTCCCATCATCACAAGAAATTTTAAAATCATTCATCAGTACTTTTCCGTTTTGTACAACACTGTGAACAGGTCGATCCAGAATTCCATAAATAAAATGTCCCCAAAAATTTTCTTCCATAAAAGGTGTTGGCGGAACATAATCCCAAATTATTAAATCAGCTCTATCATTTGTATCGAGAGAGGAAAAATCAGGAAAATATTTTTGAATAAAATTTAGTTGGTCAATGTAAACTTTCTTCACGAGTTCGAATGACTGATCAAATGTCATTCCTTGATATCGTGAGAGGAAAAATACCTGCTTTAATGTTTTAGTAGGATTCGAGTTCATCCCATCGGTTCCTGTAAGGATGGGAACATTAGTTGGGGCGAGTGATAATTCTGGCAATCCAACAGCGTTGTTAAGATTAGAATCAAGATTATAAACAATTGCGCTTCCACGATTTTCAATTGAATAATATTCTTCATCGGTCAAATAAATTCCGTGTGCCAAAATACTTTTATCGTTGAGCAAGTTGAACTTGATTAGTCTTTCAACCGGTAGATGTTTATAATTTGCTAAACTATCACTTCTGTCTATTTTATCCTCACATAAATGAATATGAATCCCAACTCCCAGTTCTTTTACCAATTCAGAAGCCTTTTTTAGTGTGTCATCATCTAAAGTAAAGGATGCATGAAGTCCAAGAATAGCTTTTAAATCTTTATCAGTTGATTTTTTGAAGAAATTTATATTCTCTGAGATTCCAGTTTCAGATAGAGATTTTCCGTTTCGATCAGTTGTTTCAAAACACAATGCCCCACGCAAATTAAATTCTCGTAAAACATCAGCAATTATCTTTAGACTTCCATTGGCAGAATTTGGAGATGAATGATGATCAAAAATATAAGTGACACCATTTCTAATTGATTCAAGAGCAGCCATTTGAGCAGAAGCACGTATCATTTCCGAATCGAGAGCAAGATCCAGTTTCCACCAAAGGTTTTGGAGAATTAATTTAAAATTTCCCATTGAACCTTTTAGTGGTAGTCCCTTTGCCAAACGGGAATAGAAGTGATCATGAAAATTTATCATTGGAACAGTTATTACTCTTCCACCGGCATTGATTGAGCCTTCAGAATTTTGCTGTGGCTTTGAAAGAAAAATTTTGAAATCTTTTTTTATAATGTCTAAAATACGCCCCTCAGAAATTAAAATATTACCAAATACAGGCATAATTTTTTGATCCTTTATCTGAGAGATCCAGGCGTTTGTAATTTGTAATTTATTATTAGTAGTCATTTAAGAGCTAACCTCAATAAATTTTCCGTAACCAATCTTTTTTTCAGTCTCACCAGATTTGTTCATTATTAATTCGCCGCGTAAAAAAGTTTTTTCTATAACTGAATTAAATGTGACCCCTTCAAACGGAGTGTATTTGCCTTTACTATGCATCTCATTTGATTTTACAACTTGTTTACCCCAAAGATTTATCAATGCAAAATCAGCATCATATCCTTCTTTAATATATCCTTTGCCTTTAAGATTAAAATAATCTGCAACATTGGAGGATAATAATTTTATTGTCTGAGACAACGTCAGTCTATTTTTCCATAAGCCTTCACTTAAAAGAAAAGGAACACGATGTTCAACACCTGGAATTCCACCATAAACATCCCAAAAGTTTTTTGAAGTTTTTTCCTTTAAAGGATCACATCCGGCATGATCAGTTACTACAAAAGATAAAGTTCCATCCGTTAAACCTTCCCATAAGGCACCACGATCCATTTTGTGCTTAACAGGTGGAGCGGTTTTAAGAAAAGCAGATATTTTAGGGTTATCGAAATCTTTCTGTGTAAAGAATAAGTAATGCGGACAAGTTTCCGAAGTTACTTTTAAGCCCTTGCTTTGAGCTTCTCTAATTAAATCCAAACCTAACTTTGAGCTTAAGTGTACAACATGAATTCTACATCCGGTTTTCTCTGCGATATTAACAAGCAATTTAATTGCTTTTGCTTCGGCCTTATCATCTCTTGCTGAACAGTATGCCTGCCAGTTGTTTTGTCCAGCACTTTTAGCTGCATCTCTTCTTTCGACAATCATTTTTTTGTCTTCGGTGTGAATAGCCATAGGCTTACCTGTATTCTTTATCCATTTTGCAGTTTGCAGAATTCTTTCTTGATCTAAATCAGTAAAAGTATTCATTCCAGAAATCAAATAAGTTTTAAAAGCTGCAACTCCTTTTGCAGTAAGATCTTTTATCTGTTCTTCAATATTAAGATTGTTATCGAAATCATTTCCGCAAACACCACCATAAAAAGAATAGTCTACCAGACTGCGGTTCTTAAGTGCATTCAGTTTTACTTCAAAATTGTTTTTATTGGTTACGGGGGGAAGAGAAGTACAGGGCATATCAATTACTGTTGTTACTCCTCCGAAGGCAGCAGCAGTGGAGCCATGTTCAAAATCATCTCTATCTTCAAAACCTGGAGTATCG
>JAOTUT010000192.1 GCA_029863735.1 Ignavibacteria bacterium | reverse complement strand
GTGCAAAGTTATTATTTGCGTTTAGTGAAGCTACAGTTCCTAAAGTTACTGTGATAACCAGAAAAGCTTATGGCGGTGCATATGATGTTATGAACTCAAAACATATTCGTGGAGATTTTAACTTTGCCTGGCCTTCTGCTGAAATTGCCGTAATGGGTCCAAAAGGTGCTGTTGAAATTATCTTTAAAAAAGAAATTGCCAAGGCGAGTGACCCCGATAAAGAAATTGAAAAAAAGTTATCAGAGTATATTGAAAAATTTGCCAATCCTTACATTACTGCCGAAAGAGGTTTTGTTGATGACATCATTCCGCCCAGGGAAACTAAACAAAAGCTAATTAATTCTTTCAACCTGCTTCGCACAAAAGTTGATACTAATCCAAAGAAGAAACATGGCAATATTCCTCTATAAATTGTTAAAGTGATGTTATTAGATAAGTTATAGAGAGTATTTAATTTTCTACTTGATAAAAGATTTATTAAATACTAAATTTGATACAGTAATTTTTTAACTCGGAGAGAACATATGCGGCTAAATTTACTAAAACTACCTATTATCCTATTAATACTGGGTATTCTGTACTCATGTAGCAGTAGTGATGAAATTACCCAAAAGAAAGACGATGCTCTTAATCAAAAAGGTAATGTCGTTGCAGAAATGCTTGAACAAGCCAGACAATTCTATTTAACTGCACTGGAAAAACAACAATCAGGTTTAGTTGAAGAAGCAGTTCAAAATTACGAATCAGCATTAACGATTATTAATAACCTCAGTTATTACCCCGGCGTTGATAACAATGAAGCTTATATTGAACTTGAAACTGCTATCATAGAAGACTATAAAGCATATGTTGATAGTTTACCAGAACTTCCTCCCGGAGTTTCTTTAGCTGCACTTGAAGAATGGATGAGAGGTTATGTTTCTGAACTTGATCTGTCAGATGATATGAAGAATGAAAGAGAAATCATTCCTGCTGATATTCCATTGGAAGTAAATGGATATGTTGAGCAGTACCTGACATATTTTACTGGTAAGGGCGAAAGATCAATGCGCTTATGGCTAGAAAGATCAGGAAAATATTTCCCAATGATGTCCGGCATCTTTGCTGCAGAAGGAGTGCCAAAACAGCTCATGTATTTAAGTATGATGGAAAGCGGTTTGAATCCGACAGCAAGATCTTGGGCAAGAGCTGTGGGATTGTGGCAATTTATAAAATCTACCGGGAATCTATATGGATTAGACGGAAATTTTTATTATGATGAAAGACGAGATCCCGTTAAGTCAACAGTCGCAGCTGCAAATCATCTGAAGGATTTATATATCTCACTTGGAGATTGGTACCTTGCACTTGCTGCATACAATTGTGGTGAAGGCCGCGTTCGAAGAGCGATGCAAAAATCTGGTTCTGATGACTTTTGGTCTGTAAGAAAATATCTTCCTAAAGAAACCAGAAATTACGTTCCACAATATATTGCTGTCTGCATAATTACAATGGATCCTATAGCTTACGGTTTCAATGAAATAGATTATCATACGCCTTATATTTTTGAAAGTTATAATGTACCTGGTGCAGTTGACCTTGGTTATCTGGCCACAATTTCCGGAACTGATATGGAAACATTACAGGATATGAATCCTGAGCTTACACAATTAAGCACTCCTCCGGATTATCCAGGCGGTTATCCATTGAAAATTCCTGAAGGATCACTTGAACAGTTTGCAGCACAAATGCAAACCATCCCTGAGTCAGCCCGCAGAACATTTCTTGTTCACGAAGTTAGAAAAGGTGAAACTTTAAGTAGGATCGGTAAAAAATATGGCGTTACTGTTTACGACCTAGCAGATGCCAATAATATTTCAACCAAATCAAAGTTGTATGTTGGTGTCCCATTAAGAATACCGGTTCTCGTTAATCCAAATGAGAACGATTATTCTTCTAATACAGATATAACAATTGCTCAGGATAACGGAAACAAAACCGATCAGGAATATGTGTCTCCATATGTTTCTCTAAATGGCGAGGCTGGAGAAGAAGAAGTAATTGCGGTAATTGAAACGGATAATTCGGTTACAGAAACTGATGGTCAAACAGTTGAGACACTGGATACAGAGACTTTCGTTGAGGAGAAAGAATCTATTGGTACAATTGAGTCGATTGTTCCCGATGGCTATGTATCAGTTACATATCGAGTTAAAAAAGATGACAGTCTTTTGGGAATTGCAGATATGTTTGGTTCAAGAGTTAGTGATGTAAGAAACTGGAATAATATTCCCTACACTTCATCAATAAGAGTTGGACAATCGATAACACTTTATGTCCCCGAGGATAAGCAAAGTTATTATGCAAGCCTTGATAAAAGCACTGAGATTGAAGAAAAGGCTCCCAAATATTATACTGACTCAAATAAACCTTCTTATGTTTTTCATACAATTAATCGAGGTGAAAACTTAGGTTTAATTGCAACGCAATATGGTGTAAGCATTGCGGCATTAAAAGAATGGAATGGTTTACGTAACAATAAAATTATAGCTGGTAAAAAACTGAAAATTTATACCGACGAAAGTTATTACCCCTCACTTAGCGAAATTTCAAGCAACAATACCAGAGGAAGTGTTTACTACTATAAAGTTAGAAAAGGGGATACAGTAAGTGAAATAGCTGAGAGATATCATATTTCAACTGTTGAGTTAAAGAAATGGAATAATCTTAAAAGTAACAAAATTATTTCCGGTAAAACTCTGAAAATTTATACAAGTGAATCCACTACGTCTTTCGTTGAGAGTACCACCTCACCTTCGGGAAATGTTAATTATCATAAAATTAAAAGAGGTGAAACAATTGGTGGAATAGCCGAAGAATACAAAGTTTCTTCCTCAAATATTAGAGAATGGAATAACTTGACAAGCAATAAAATAATTGCCGGAAATACTCTAAAAATCTATTCAGGTAATTATACCCCTGCTGAAAATGATAAAGTTTCGCATAATGCTGAGTTGACTGGTGAATCAATCACTCATAAAATTCAGCCGGGTGAAACAATAATCGGTATTTCTGAAGATTACGCAGTTTCCATTGATGAAATAAAGCGCTGGAACAATTTGAGCAGTAGTAGAATCATAGCAGGAAAAACTCTGATTATATACTCAAACGGAAATGGTCATAAGAGTTCCAGCACGACTATAGTCGATAATACAAAAGGCTCTTCGACGCATAAAGTAAAAAGGGGTGAAACACTTGGTGGTATTTCTACAAAATACAATGTTAGTATTTCAAGCATTCAAAAGCTTAATAATATAAGCGGTAATAAAATTATTATTGGGCAGGAATTAAAAATACCAGAATCATCCGGTTTTTCCTCTGAACTAACAAAAGACGGTTATCATATTGTTGAAAACGGAGAGACTCTTTACTCTATTGCAATTAAATACAAAACTTCTGTTCAAAAAATTAAAAAATTGAATAAACTTTCGAGCAGCAAAATTATTATCGGTCAGAAATTAAAAGTAGGTTGATTTAATTTTCTTCAATGATTAGTTTGTAGCTGTAATAAATAAGTTCTTTTTTTATTTTACTTTAAGCCGTTAGGGGTGTTATTCCAAGCCAAATGGGATGACTGAGATAATACCCTAACACCTGATCTGGATAATGCCAGCGTAGGGAAACGGGCTAAATAACTGCCCACCATCTGGTGAGGAATGATTAAGATTTTAGCCGTTTCTTCAAACGGCTTTTTTATTTTAAAATTCGTGCGGTATGAAATACTTAATCATTCTATTATTCATTTTAAATTTCACAGCTAATGCTCAGCAATTTACTATTCGTGGAAAAGTGATTGATAAAATCACTAATTCACCTTTAGTGAAAGCTAACGTTCGTCTTTCCACACAAAATGGAATTGGATCATACTCAGATGATAATGGTGAGTTTATTTTAACTGCCTTTATGGACTCGACTGATACTCTTACAGTTTCTTATGTTGGTTACAAAACTGAAATTGTTCCATTATGGAAGTTATTAAACACACCAGGTGATGTTATAAACGATAACATTATTTCATATACCTTCCAATTGAATGAAGAGACAATAGCTTCACAAACTGTTTTCGTGGAAGCAACTATATTCAAAAAAGGAATTACTCCATTAGCATTTGATCAGATCAAACGAGAAGAAATTGAGAAGACCTACACCGTTTATGATATTCCAAAATATCTGAGTGAACTTCCTTCTACAACATTTTATTCAGAAAGCGGTAATGGTATTGGGTATAATTATTTAAGTATTCGTGGTTTCGATCAAAGGAGAATTGCCGTCTCCATAAATGGAATTCCTCAGAATGATCCGGAAGATCACAATGTTTACTGGCTCGATTTTCCTGATCTGCTTGCAAGCACAGAATTAATTCAGGTTCAGCGAGGTGCCGGTTCTGGAGTATTTGGATACCCTGCAATCGGTGGATCAATCAATATTATCACTTCATCATTTTCAAATGAACCGATGATAAATCTTTCAGCCGCTTATGGTGATTATGTGACACGAAAATATTCAGCTGCATTTTCAAGTGGATTGAT
>JAOTUT010000191.1 GCA_029863735.1 Ignavibacteria bacterium | reverse complement strand
ATAGTGGCAGTTCAGGGTGGAGATGCATGGACAGTTGGTGACCAGGGTTACATTGAACATTTTACAGGACCTCCGCCACCGCCTGCAAATCAACTGCCCAGTGCCTCTTTCGAATTTTCTGCTACAGGACTTACTGTTGATTTTACAGATACCAGTATCGATCCTGACGGTTTCATAGTTAGTTGGGATTGGAACTTTGGAGATGGTACCGGATCGACACAACAACATCCGTCACATACTTTTGATACTTCGAATACCTACCATGTTACCCTGATTGTTACCGACGATGACGGTGCCACAGATGGTGTCCTTCAATTCATTGCAGTTCAACCGGGTCCCGGAGGTACTATTGGAGATTTTACAGAAGTGACGCCATTAGATTCACTATTTATAACACCACAGGATGAAGACTTTTGGGTTATAACAACCGCACCTGCCGACTATGACGCTGATGGCGATCTAGACATCGCAGTTCTCGGTTATTATGTGGTGTACAATGTAAGTGTAGAAGAAAAACTTGTATTGCTACGTAATGAAGGTCCTGCAGATTCCGTGAAGTGGGATTTTTCTTACATTGATGTTCCACTCGGTTCGATCTCCGCTGGATCTTCTGATCTTGCCTGGGGTGATGTTGACGGTGACACCGATATGGACCTGGCAGTTGGATCAGATGGTCAAACTGTGATTTATCGTAATGATGCTGGTACATTGGTGTTAACCAATACTGAACTTCCGGGTTATTGGGAAGATAATGATCAAGCTGATTTTGATCTTCGTTCAATTACTTGGGCTGATTATGATAATGACGGTGATTTCGATCTCTTGCTGCCATCAGTCTTCGATGATGCTACATACTCTTACCGAACAGCTTTAATGCGCAATGATGGGTCGAATGGATCCGGTGGGTGGATCTTTACTGAAACCGACTCTGTTTTTGCTTCTACAATTCATGCTCAAAGTTCATGGGCTGATTATGATGGCGACCAGGATCTCGATCTGCTGCTTGTTAACGTTGAACCTTTAACCGATGAAGGTTTTATCCGTCGTTACCGGAATGATGGAAATGGTGTTTTTGTTGGAGAGGATATTCTGGGTTATCTCAGCGTTGAACATGGTGAGGCACAATGGGGAGATTATGACGGCGATGGTGACCTGGACATTCTTGTTGCCGGGAACGTCAGGGAATTAGACAGCACCTACACTTTCATGGCACTTCGTGTTTATCGTAACGATAATGATAATTTTGTACGGGAAGATGTGATACCTTGTATTCCTTGTGAAGGATGGTACGATCTTACTGCTGCAACCTGGGCTGATTACGATTCTGATGGTGACATGGACATACTTCTTGCAGGAACGTATAATCCAGGCTCCCAGATTGAGGGTCGAGCTCGGATATATACTAACGACGGAGGGATATTCACTCCTGACACGGCAAATACTTTACCTGCACCTCGTGCCAGCGGCACACGGGGAGGAACTTTTTCCTGGTTTGATTTAGATGGTGAAGGCGATCTTGATTATTTCATTGCAGGACAATATTTCGTTCCGGGAGGGAATGGACTTGTAGAAGCACAGATGCATGTTTATCGCAATGATGTGGTTGAACAGAATGAGGCACCATCTATCCCAACAGGTCTGAATGCATCATTGCAATCAGAAAATACAGTTCTCCTTTCCTGGATACCTGCCACAGATGACCATACACCAAGTCCTGCGATAACTTATGATATTATCATAGTCAGGAATGGGACGCATGTTCCTATTGGAAAACCAAACGGAGCTACAAATACTATTCTAACTCGTCTACCTGAACCTGGAAATATCAGTGCTGTTTCTGAATGGTCATTAACCGGACTTGAAAATGGACTGTATGAATGGAGATTACGAGCTGTTGATGCAGCATATGTTGGTAGTGAAATTGCCTATGGAGAATTCAGTATCGGTGTGACATCAACGGATAATTCTGAAAATAGTTTACCGAGTGATTACAACTTAGAACAGAACTATCCAAATCCGTTTAACCCAGTAACAACAATCAGGTATTCAATTCCGAAAGAAGGGTTGGTTACACTAAAGATTTATAATGCACTTGCAGAAGAAATAAAAACAATTGTAAATGAAATAAAACAAGCAGGTAATTATTCTTTAAGCTTTGATGCATCATCACTTCCAAGTGGAATTTATTTTTACAAACTTCAGGCCGGCTCATTTATAGAAACTAAGAAGATGGTGTTGATGAAGTAAACAGTTAATAAAAGCTTTGATTATTAAATCCCTGCTTAATAACATAGGCGGGGGTTTTTATTTCGTCTCATTGTAACCTATTGTTTCTTACTTTGTAGATAATTTTGTTGCCCATTTGTTACTCAAATACTTTAACTCATTGTTATATATGGTTATAGATATATAGCTATTTTAAACTGAAAAATCCTGACTGAACTATGTCAATCAGGATTCTTTCTGTAGCACTTGTTGAGGGGGCTTGATCCCGATTTTCATCGGGATTTCACTTCGCTTCGCTCGTTCAACTTAATAACAATTCCTGTCCAGTTACTATTTAAAACAAAAAACCCAGCCTAATGGCTGGGATTTTTTTTGTAGCGGGGGCAGGACTTGAACCTACAACCTTCGGGTTATGAGCCCGACGAGCTACCAATTGCTCCACCCCGCGATATAATATTTTTTAAGAACTTAACTTGTTTCTATTTCAATTTTGGGAGTGCAAATATAACCATTCGTACCAGTGATGTCAATCGAATAAGCCTTAACCATCAATGTTATTAAAGCTTGATGTTATTCCATCAATTGCCTGCGAACGAACGTGAATTTCATTTAGTTTCTGGATAAGGCGAAGAATAACCTTACGCTTTTCTTCAACCAGCTCATCCATAAATGTTTTCACTTCTGGCATGCTGCATTCGGCGAGAATTCCTTCATAATATTTAATGATCGCTGTTTCCTTTCGGAGAGCTTCATTAAGGCTTGCACAAGTATTCTTACAAGCATGCTGGCAATTTATTCCGGTTTCCGACATGGTTATTCCTCAGGTTTAGGTTTAAACTGTTATTTTATAATTTAAGTGAACCAGCTCTTTACCTCTTTTAAGAGCTTGTTCGTTTACAGGTATTAATTTATGCCTGTGTTCTGGTAATGCTTTTTTAAGCGCACTTACTATTGTTTCCATTTTAACGATTGGTCTTTTATCAAGAAAAGCTCCAACCATAATCATGTTTGCGACCTGCTTTGCTTTAAGCTTATCTGCTTCTTCAATTGCTGGAATGCAAACAACATCAATATCAGTTCTTGTGGGAGGATGAATAATTGTTGACTGCTCATACAACAACAATCCTCCTGGCTTTACAGCGCTTTCAAATTTATCTAGTGATGGCTGGTTGAGAACAATTGCAGAATCAAATTTTGTTATGATGGGCGAACTGATTCTTGCATCAGCAACGATGACTATACAATTTGCTGTTCCGCCTCTCATCTCGGGACCATACGAAGGCATCCAGCTAACTTCTTTTCCTTCGATCATTCCTGCATAGGCAATTATGCTTCCCATAGAAAGCACGCCCTGCCCGCCGAAACCAGCACAAATTATTTCATGTTCTTTTCGCATTTTAGAATTCCTTATTCTTTCTTCCCTTAAAAACCTTTTAAACTTTTACCGGAACTTTTAAATCACCAAGCGGATAAGCAGGAAACATAGTATCCTCCATATACTTGATAGATTCAACGGGTGTCATCTTCCAGCCTGAAGGACAATTTGAAACCACTTCAACAAAGCATGTTCCCTTTCCTTCTTTCTGATATTCAAATGACTTTGTTAAAGCCTTGTTCAGTTTTCTAACAGCATTGGCATTATGAACTGCTTGTCGTGTTATATAATATGCACCGGGCAATTGGACTAGCAAGTCTGCAATTTTTAAAGGATGCCCGACCATTTTAACTTCGCGACCATAAGGTGAAGTAGTAGTGACTTGTCCAATTAAAGTAGTAGGAGCCATCTGTCCGCCCGTCATTCCGTAAATACCGTTGTTGATGAACACCATTAAAATGTTCTCTCCTCTGTTGACGGTATGAATTGTTTCCGCAGTACCAATTGCTGCAAGATCACCGTCTCCCTGATATGAAAAAACATAACGATCAGGTAAAACTCTTTTTATTCCTGTTGCAACGGCGCTTGCTCTTCCGTGTGCTGCTTCCTGCATATCAACATTCATATAATTATAAGCAAACACGGAACAGCCTACAGGTGCAACACCGATAGTCTTATCCTGTACTCCCAATTCTTCAACTACTTCCATTAAAACTCGGTGAACAACACTGTGTCCGCAGCCGGGGCAATAATGAAATGGAACATCTGTTAATGTTTCCGGTCTGCAATAGACCATATCCATGCCTTTTGCATCGGGAGGAAAATCTAAAACTGATGGTCTTTCTATTGACATATCTGAATCTCCTTTAAACTCTTTTTAATCCTGAAGCACGTTTTGTTTATCCATAATTAATTCAATTTCGTGAAGGACATCTTCGGGTGACGGAATCATTCCACCCATTCTTCCCGTAAAGTGAACAGGGACTTTT
>JAOTUT010000190.1 GCA_029863735.1 Ignavibacteria bacterium | reverse complement strand
TATGAAGGCAACGATTTTAAAAAAATTGATGGCGGAAAGGCTGTTAACGTAATTTTCAAAATATTCAAAGATATGCTGCCACTGCACAGGTGGCTGATTAAAAATTTATTTTAGATTCTTTTTTTTTCTACCTGGCATTATAATACGAATAGTCTTCTTATCTACATTAATATAAAATTGAAGCGTCAATCGCTTTGTAAAGTCTGCTGATAAGCTGGTTCTAATTCTATTCTTGATTTTTTCTTCTTCTTTATTAAAACACGTACGTCGCTTATTACATATAAAGTAGAGGGTAATAAAATTAGCGTAATGAGCGTTCCGAATATCAAACCTGCTGCGACAGATACAGCCATAGGGACTAAAAATTGTCCTTGTTCACTTGTTAATAGAATAATCGGGGCAAGACCTGCCACCGTTGTTACTGTGGTTAGCAAAATCGGTCTGAACCTGGCAAGTCCGGCTTCGATCAAAGCATCCGGAACATCAACTCCCGCTCGAATAAGAGAATTATATTTATGAATTAGAACAACTGAATCGTTAACTATTATTCCTGCCAATGCAACAATTCCAAGAAACGAGAGAATTGAAACGGGAATTCCCATAACCAAATGTCCCACTACCGCACCTATAACCCCGAGTGGAATTAAGCCCATTATCAGAAGGGTCTGCATATAAGACTTCAAAAGGAACATTAGAATCGTAAAGATGATAAACATTGCAATTGCCATTGAGAAATAAATTGAACGAATCATTTTACCCACGTACTCAGCTTGCCCGCTCACGTTTCTGTTTACACCCTCAACCTGTGAAAGGACTGAAGGAACGATGCTTGCATCAAGATCTTCAAGCACAATGGACTGATCATTCTTTGAATAATCCATATCAGCAAAGACAGTTACTGATCTTTCACCATCTTCATGTCTTATTCTTCTTAATCCTCTTTCAATCCTGAAAGATGCAACTTCTTTAAAGGGAACATAATCGCCTGTCGGAGTTCTCACTTTTAAATTTTCTATTTGGCCGATTGAAATTCTATCCTCCTTTGTAAAACGCACCCAGACTTTCAACTCGTCTCTGCCTCTTTGTAAACGCATTACTTCCTGCCCGTAAAAACCTTGTCTTAGCTGTGTTGTTAAATCACGGACCGTAAATCCAAGTGCTTTTCCTTTTGGTTTCAATTCAACAATAAATTCATTGTTGCCAAGAGGTGTATCATCCTGAATATCTTTTACCCCATCAATTTTTTTTAGTTCTTCTTTTAAAAGTTCCTTTGCTTTGAATAGTTGATTGTAGTCTGTGCTGGAAAATCTAACCGAGATTGGTCGTCCACCAAAATTCCAGCCACCGATAGTAACACCTTCAGCTTCGGGAACACTGCCAATATAATCTCCTAATGCCTGAGAAAATTCACCTATTGAATAATCACGGTCTGCAGAAGAAGGAAGCACAATGAAAATATTCAATGTTCCACCATTCATCCACGAAGTAAAATTTGTTATGGGATATGTTTTACCCTTCGCTTCCCATTCGCTTGCGAAGTCGTGCGCTTTATCAATAATCTTATACCTGATTTTATTTGCAACCAACGCTGAGGTTCCTGCGGGCATTTCAACCTGAATTCTTGCATAAGGTGGTTCAATTTCCGGGAAAAACTGTGCGCGGACATGCGAACCCATAAATAAGCCAAAAATAACAAGTACGATTGCAAATAATGATGCTGCTACTGCCCAACGATTTTGTAAGCTAAATGCCAGCAGTTTTTTGTAAAAATTGTTAACTATCCATTGAAATAATTTATTTGATTTTTTTCTTAACCTTGAGAGAGCCGTGTCGCGATCATTGGGAAGCAATGCTCGCGAATGTGCTATGTGAGCAGGAAGTATCATCATTGCTTCAACAAGAGAGAAGGCGAGAGAAATAATTACGACGGCTGCAATCTGCCAAACATGTTTTCCAAGCATTCCGTAAAAAAAGAAATACGGCACAAATGCAACCATTGTGGTTACTACTGAAATGGTTACTGGTTTAATAACCTCCAGCGTTCCATCAATGGCTGCCTGCAAAGGTTTTTTGCCATACTTTTCCCATTGAGAATAAATACTCTCGCCAATTATTATTCCATCATCAACAAGAATTCCAATGACAAGAATAATTCCGAATAAACTCATTTCGTTTATCGTAATCCCCATTGCCCACAAAACAAAAAACATTCCAAGCAAAGAAATAGGAATTCCTATGGCAACCCACAGAGCAAGTCTTACGTTTAGAAATATTCCGAGCAATACAATTACCAGTGCCAATCCAAGCAAACCATTCTGTGTCATCAGATCAATTCTTTCTTCAAGCTCGGTTGTTTCCTTTATAAACATTTTAAATTCAACCATCCCAGCATATTTTTCTTTATAAACAACCATCTTATCTTCAACTGTGCGAACTATATCAACAACGTCCTCACTGTTATTATAAAACACGTTGAACCCGACAGATCGTTTTCCATTGTATTCAGAGTAAAGTCTGTTCTCCGGCCATTGTTCAACCACATTACAAATATCCCTGAGAAGAATTTTTCTGCCGTCAATAGAGGAAACAACTTCGATGTTTTCAAAATCAACTGCCTCATATTTTTTCTCATAAGTCCGGATAAGAATTTCTTCCTGATCAGTTAATACGGAGCCTGAGGAAAGGTTAAGACTTGAATTTCGAACGGCTTCGGAAATATCGCCAACGGTTAATTTGTATCTTATAAGATCTTCAGGAGATATTTCAATAGAGAACTCTCTATCGGGTATTCCCCACCACATGATATTTGACATCTTACCTGTTTTTAGAAGTTCATCTCTAAATTCTTCAACAATTTTTTTCAGGGTGAAAAGATCATCGGGACCATAAATGCTAATCATAATTGCGCGGTTCCACATAGTCTCCTGTGTAACGATCGGTTTCTCTGCTTCGGTTGGATAAGAGTTTATTGAATTAACAGCATTCTTGATATCCTGGATAGCTTTGTTCATATCAAAGCCTTCGGATATCTCAACATTTACATGGCCCCAGTTATCTGCAGAAGTTGATCTGATTTTTTCAATACCTTCCATTCCCCTCAAGGCTTCTTCAATTTTTATAACAATTCCTTCTTCAATTTCTACCGCAGATGCGCCAGGGAAAGGAACCTCAATATTTACTTCTTCCAATTCGAATTTTGGATTTATCCTCTTATTCATATTAGAGAGCGCAAACACTCCGGCAATACAAATAATTATCATTATCCAGTTTGTAATTACCGAGTGTTTAATAAAATATTGTACGAATTTAGCTGCCATGAACGTTCTCTTTGAATGAAAAATTTAATTTAGTTTGCTTTTGAATTCTGAGATTGATTATCAACATCAGAAACTTCTTCCTTAAGTTCTATTGATTCGTTTGTCGATTTCACCTGCATGCCGATGAGCGGCTTTTGCAAAATCGTTGTGATTATTTTCATCTCCTCCAAACCGGTATTTTTAATTATCGCATCGTTCCCCTGTATAGTAACAAGTTCAATTTTCCTGCGGGCGAGCTTGCCTTCCTCTACTGTATAAACATAGTTCTCGTTGTCTACAACATAACGCGGAATTTTTGCTACATCTTTTAATAACATTCCTTCTATTCTAACTTTAACATAATTACCGGGAAGAAAATAAGAGTTAAGCTTGCCGTTTGTAAATGAAACGTATACATTAAGTGTCTGCGAGTTCCGATTAAGTAGTGTTTCTTTCCTGTATATCTTTCCATAAATAATTTCTTCTTCATGATTATCCGGAAAAACTTTTACCGTCGGTGGAGATGAAAAGTTGAGCAAACTAACTTCGTCGACTAACAAAGGAATAGCAATTTCAACATGGATGGCATCACTGAGTGTAAACAAATGAGAGTTTCTCGAAACATAACTTCCTTCTACAATTCCAGTGGATTTAATGTAGCCTGCGAATGGTGCAGTTATACGATATTTTGATAATAATATTTCCTGGTTTTTTACAGCGTAGTATTTGCTGTAAACGTTTCTTGTGCTGAGTTTTATTTTTTCCTGTGAGCCGGTCATCTCGGGCAACTCCGGAATAGTCTCATGAATATCCAGACTATAAAAGTAACTCTGCCATTTGTCATATGTATCTGGGTCTTCAATCTTTAATTCGGGAAGAACCAGTGCAAGCGAGTTGAGATATTCCGAACGCATAGTATAAAGACTATTTTCAACTTCGCGCGAATCTATTTCCAGTATCAGTTCACCTGTATTAACAAACGTACCGTCTTTCAAATCATTCTTTGCAATTAATACCGGTCCGGTTGCTTCGGAAATTACATTAAGAGTTTTCTTCGATTCAATAACTCCGTTGCCTTCTATTTCAAGAACAAGATCTTCAAAGTATATAGATTGAGTTTCAACGAGCCGTACTTCGGGTTCGACTTCTCTTTTGTTGCTTTCCTTTTCGGAAGAACCGAGAGCAAACATTATTATTACTCCCAGCACTACAATTCCAACGACGGAGCCCAGTTTAATCAGGGTGCTCTTACTAAATTTCATAAATATCCCTTAATTTTTTTCCAATTGAATTTGTACTTA
>JAOTUT010000189.1 GCA_029863735.1 Ignavibacteria bacterium | reverse complement strand
GCTGCACATTTTTTAGTTGAATCAAAGAAAGCTGGATATAATGTCTCGGATGCTGTTATTAAAAAGGTAATGAAGTATCTATCCAAGAGAGCAAAAGAGCTAAGCACATTCGATTATGTTACATATCTTCCAACAGGCAGAACAATAAAAAAGATTGCAAGCAAAGAAATTCTGTATTCACTTTATGTTCTTGCAATGGCTGGTGAAGGAGATATTGCAACGATGAATTATTATAAAGCACGACCACATCTTGTGTCAGAAGATATGCGTTATATGCTTGCTGGTTCCTATGCATTGATGGGCCGGTGGAATTCATATTACGAAATTGTTCCGAATGCATTCACACCCGAAAGAACTGATAGATTAACTGGAGGAAGTTTTGATTCTGATATCCGTGCAAATGCGATTATGCTGAATGTACTTTTGGAAGTTGAAGCCGCGAACAAGCAGATACCTGTAATAATTAAATATCTTGCTCAGAATTCCAACCGAATGTATTCAACGCAGGATAGATCATTTGCTTTTCTTGCACTTGGCAAAGCAGCAAGCCTGAATGCAAATGCTAATGTGACTGTTGATATATCAGTAAATGGAAGCTCAATAAATAAGTTCTCTGGAAAAGATTTGACTGTAACCGATGAAAAATTGAACGCTTCAAACATAACTTTAAAGGCAAGTGGTAAAGGAGAAGTTTATTATTTCTGGAGTGCTGAAGGTGTTAAAATGAATGAAAAAGTGAAAGAAGTAGATTCTTATATGCAGATCAGAAGATCTTTCTTCAGTTACAAAACGGGAAGGCTGATTTCTGATAATCGTTTTTATCAGGGCGAGTTAATTGTCTGTAAAATTGAGTTAACCGGATTTGAGAGAAACGCCCAGAATATCGTGATCACAGACTTAATACCCGCAGGATTTGAAATCGAAAATCCAAGACTCAATCCGGCAACTGAGTTGAAGTGGGTTCCGAGAAATCCGATGAACGTGCAGTATATGGATATAAGAGATGATAGATTATTGTTATTTACAAACTTAGTTAGAAATAGAACGAATGAATTTTATTATCTGCTTCGCGTTGTGAATCAGGGAACTTATCAGCTTCCTGTAATTGGTGCTGAAGCAATGTACGATCAGGAGTATCATTCATATCACGGCGCTGGAGTTGTTAAAGTTTTACCAAGACTCGGAGAATAGTGTCATCCCGAACCTGCCTTGCCGTCAGGCAGGCTTGTTCCGGGATCTTTTGCAAATAATTAAAAGACCCTGAAACTAGTTCAGGGTGACAACAATATAATTATGCACTTTGAGTTAATAAAAAAATATTCCAAAACGGTAAAGATTGTTTTCACAATCCTGCTGCTTTTTGTTTTATTGGATTTAATATTTCCTCTTCTAGGGAAAAAAGAATTCTCAAAAGAAATTCATGCAAAAGATGGAACACTTTTGAATGCATATCTGACTATCGATGATAAATGGAGGCTAAGAACTGAACTTGATGAAGTCTCTCCTGAATTAATAAAAGCAATGCTTGAAAAAGAAGACTCATGGTTTTACTGGCATCCTGGAATAAATCCATTCTCCATAGTTCGTGCTTTGTACAGAAACATAACAACTGGTGAGATTCAGCTTGGCGCATCGACTATTACAATGCAAGTCGCACGAATGTTAGAACCGAAAAATCGAACATATTTAAACAAGGTTGCAGAAATATTCCGGGCATTGCAGCTGGAGATAAAATATTCAAAAAAAGAAATTCTTGAACTTTATTTAAGTCTTCTGCCATTCGGTGGCAATATTGAAGGAGTGAAATCTGCATCCTACATTTACTTTAACAGAGCTCCTGACAAGCTAAGCCTCGCGCAATCGATAACCCTGGCAGTCATTCCAAACGATCCGAATGCCCTGAGATTGGACAGATTTAATGATGAAATTATTTCGACGAGAAATTATTGGATTAGCAAATTCAAACAAAATGAAATTTTTTCTTCCAACGAATTAAATGATGCACTTAATGAACCAATTGAAGGAAACCGATATTCAATCCCAGTTATGGCGCCTCACTTCAGCCAATATATCAAAGAATATTTTGGAGGAGATATTTTAAACTCCACACTGGATCTTTCCATTCAGCAAACTGCTGAGAATATTCTACTTCGGAATGTCAGAAGAGTATTTTATAAAGGAATTACAAACGGTGCTGTGCTTGTTATTGATAACAAGAATTCTTCAGTTGTTGCTTACTGCGGCTCTGCAGATTTTTATGATGAAGGTTCATTTGGACAGGTAAATGGAATTATTGCAATTCGCTCACCAGGCTCAACTCTAAAAGCTGCACTTTATGCTTATGCTTTTGATTATGGCATTCTGACTCCGCAAATGAAGTTCACGGACATTCCAACTGACTTTCATGGTTATCAGCCTGAAAATTACGATTTAAAATTTTATGGAAATGTCTCAACGGAATTTGCTTTAGTAAATTCATTGAACATCCCTGCTGTAAAACTTTTAGAGCACATTGGATTAAATAATTTTACTGCTTTCCTTGAGAACAGTGGATTTAATCAAATAGGAAAACAAAAAAGCAGACTTGGACTATCAATGATACTTGGCGGATGTGGAACTAATCTTCAGGAATTAACAAATCTCTTTTCAGCATTTGCAAGAAAAGGGAAACTTTATCCACTTCAATTTATATTGAGTGATGAACATCAAAAAGGAGAACAAATATTTTCTGAATCATCATCATATTTAGTGGCAAATGTTCTTTCAGGAATGAATCGAAGTGATATTGCTGAACTTTCAAACTATTCAAAGCTTCCAAAGTTTGCCTGGAAGACAGGAACATCTTATGGTAAAAGAGATGCCTGGGCGATTGGTTTTAATCCGAACTACACAGTCGGAGTCTGGATGGGAAACTTCAACGGAGTTGGTTCTCCAAACTTGTCCGGTGCTGAAGTTGCTGTTCCACTTTTGTTCGATTTATTCAATGCGATAGATTATAATTCTGATGTTAAATGGTTTGAATCTCCTGAAGAATTAATCACAAGAGAAGTCTGCAGCGAAAGCGGTTTACTTCCAACTCAATATTGTACAAGCACAATTCGTGATTTTGCAATAAAAGATCAAACACATAATCAAGTTTGCAGCATTCATAAACCTGTTTATGTTAATCTGGATGAATCTGTTCAATACTGTACTGGTTGTTTACCTTTATCAGAATTTAAAAAAGCTGTTTACGCTGTTTATGAACCTGAGCTATCTGTATGGCTTTCACAAAATAAATACGATTATCAGAAGCCGCCAAGACATAATCCAAATTGCACTGCAAAATTTGCAGAGGACGGTCCGAAAATTTTATCTCCTTCAGAGGATTATGAATATTTCCTTGAAAAAAACTCGAGGCAGGAAATCCTTCTGCTTGCTGCTTCTGACAGCAGAGTAAAAACTCATTATTGGTATGTGAATGAAAAATTCATTAAGAAAAGTAAACCGGGTGAAAAAGTATTCTTCACTCCTGATGAAAAAGAATTAAAAATAACCTGTCTCGATGATAAAGGAAGAGATGGAAGAGTAAAAGTGAACATTAAGTATTATTGATCATTTCAAAACCTATTTTTATATAATAGATTGGATTTAATTTCTTGCCAATCTAACTTTAGGTTGTAACTCAAATTTAAACTTCTAGACAATGCAAAAGGGAAAAGAACTTTCTGCCGAAGAAAAATATCAGCTATTAAGAGAAATTTCGTTTAAGATAAAAGACACTTTGGACCTTAATGTTATTCTAAATCATCTGCTAGATGCATTGAAATCAGTTATTAATTATGATGCGGCTGGTATATTTGTTTTAAATGAAGCTATTGAGCATCCAGATTATCATTTCCCGGGACAAAAAATTGGAGGAGTTGCAAAGCGTGGTTATGAAGAGCATCCAGTTGAATCTGATGAGATGTTAAGAGAAGGAAAAGGAATAATTGGTTATGTTATCAATTCGAAACAAAGTGTAATTATTGATGATGTGAGAAAAGATAAGCGGTATGTAATTGGCAGGGAACAAACACTTTCTGAAATAGCAGTGCCAATTATTAAAAACGACAAAGCAATTGGTGCACTGGATGTTGAAAGTGATCGATTTTCCGCTTTCAATCATCACCACCTTGAAATACTTCAGTTCTTTGCAGATGCCGCCGCTATCTCTTTGGAAAAAGCGATTCTTCATCATCAAATTCTTGAAAAGAGAAAATTAGAAGAACAAATGCAGATGGCAAAAGATGTGCAGACAAGTCTTGTACCCTCACATCCTCCTGAAATTGAAGGCTACGATATTGCGGGAATTTGTATTCCAACTTATGAAATTGGCGGTGATTATTATGATTACATACAATTAGATAATAATAATCTGGCAATAGTTATCGCAGACGTATCAGGTGATGGTATTCCTGCCGCATTGATTATGTCAGCATTTAGGGCATTACTCCATAGTCAGATAAAAGCTGATAATAATCCTTCCGAAATAATGAGTGTATTAAATCAGCAGATTCCAATTGTAAGTAGAAAGCGGGATTTTATTTCAGTGTTCTATGCAAAATTGAATTTCAAAGAGCACACTT
>JAOTUT010000188.1 GCA_029863735.1 Ignavibacteria bacterium | reverse complement strand
GTATTCTTTAACATTTATTAATTGAGATGCAGCATAATCATAATCAACTAACTTGAATGGATACTGTGATATAATGACAAGAAATTCATTAGCAAAATTTCGATAGTCCTTATTTCGTAAATACCAATCAGCTGCTTCCCTGTGTCCTTTCTCCCAATTCATATTTTCAACAGCAATTTTATAAGAAATTGAATCTATTCTGTCATTCAATTGTAAATTTTTGATAAAAGAAAAATCAGGCTTTTCAACGAATGGCCAGTCGTTGAGTAAACCGGTAAGTCTTATTTCTGAAACAATTGAATCAAGATGTGAGAAGGCAAAATTGTGAACCACTACATTATCCTGCTCTAAATCTGGAATTTGTTCTTGTTCACTAATAGGAAGGTAACTATTTATTTGCATCGCTTCAAAATAAATTTTACCCATTAACTGGTACCCGGTAAGTGAAGGGTGCAAATGGTCCACAATTAGATTGTTCCCAACAATACCATCTGGACTTATGCTGTTAAATATTGAATCAACATTTACGATATAATAATTAAATTTACCAGCAAGTCTTTTGATTATTTCGTTTATTTTTTCTGGTGCTCTGAATCTTAGTGCATCAAGATCTTTCGCTTTACGAAATAATGAATCGGCAACTTTAAAATTTCCTAAAATAAACTGTCGTCTGGCTTTGAAGTAAACTGAATCAGCATATTCATTAGGATCGATTCCAACTGAAATAAACGGTTTTTGATCTTTCATATTACTGACGAGTGTCCCAATCACTACTGGAACTCCAGTAGCATGAGTCATTTGCAGTAAATCCTTAAAATTTCCTTCAAACTGTTTTAATCCGGAATCAAATAATTCAGAGTAAATAGGTATCAATTGTTCTTTTACAATTCTTGCCATCAACGTTCCGCCACGTTGAGTTTCTTTATCAGTATCACTGCTGAACAAACTCATTATAGAATAAATTCCATTTCTTACTAATTGTACCGATTTAAACTTGTTGAACCAGATGACGAAGTTTACAATGTTTATGGAGTTGCCGACATTCTCATTTGATCCTACTCCGAAAGCACCGTAGTATTCATTATGACCAGCATAAATAAGAATCAAATCAGGTTTTTGTTCAAGTACTCCGGGTAAAAGATCTCTGATTGTATATGAGTTGGTTGCTGTGATGGCGATATTAATAACTTCAATATGATTCTCGGGATAGAGTAGTTCAAGACGATCACGAATATACCGTGAGAAAGTTCCATTTGGCGAGAAGGGGAAACCCTGAGCACTGCTACCTCCTAGCACATAAACTCTGAATGCATTTTCTCTTTTAATAATATCAAACGCATCATTGTTTGATTGAGGCAGATCTTTCGTATTAAAAAAATATCTTCCAGCTATGTCCGGGTTAAGCATCTGCTTTGTTTCTGTTATCTTAATCCATTGATCATCATTTCTCCCGTAATTAAATACTCGCAACATGATTTCAAGAAGAATAAAGAAGACAATTGGAATCAAAATCAAAATAATATAAAACCAAAAAGGGGATTTGGTTTTACTGTTCGTTTTATTTTTTTCAGGATTACTCAACTGAATTATTTTGATTGATTATAGCTTCAAGCTGTTGTTGGATTTGTTCTGCTCGCTGGAATGCAGGATTTATTTGCAGGCATTTTTTTATTGACTCAAATGCTTTATTAAATTCCTTTTTCTGTGCATATGCTCCGGTGATGTTGAAATACGTCTGAGCGTCTTTATTATCATACCTAAGACTCTCCTCGAGATATTTAATTGCATCATCAACAAACCCTTGTGAGAGATCTATGATTCCCAACCATTTTGAATTAAACGCATCAGGTTTTTTATCAAATCCTCTTTTCAAAAAATAATATGCACGCGAAAAACTGCCTGCAGATATTAACTCCCTGGATGTAATGTTGTAGTATTTATAAATGAACGGGAACTCCTCAATCAGTGCAGCCATTTCCATTGCGTATTCATCAAATTGATTTCGCTTCAAATAATTTGAAGCAACTTTAAAACGCGCCTGCTCTCTTGATATCCTGCCATCTATAACTTCTATTGCTAAACTATCAATGAGGTTGTTAAGTCCGATTAGAATATTTCTTGGAAGTTTTTTTTGAGGATTGATATATGGCCAATCGTTCTTAAGAATTTTTATTCTAAAATCCGCAACTGTTGAATCAAAAGGTGTAAAATTGTAGTAAGCCAAAACAAGACTGTCCGCTGTACTTTCCTCCAGATCAGAAGGTTCATTTGTTGGCAGGTAGCCATATTTTTTCATTGCACTAAAAAATAGATTTCCGATTAACTGGTATCCTCTCACATTTGGATGGAGGTGATCCGTCATCAAATTATCTCCAACAATACCATTCTGACTAATCGAATTAAGCAATGAATCGCTTCTTACAAAAGGATAATCATATTCATTGCAAAGCCTGATTATTGTTTTATTGATTTGCTCGGGAGCACGAAATCGTAATGCATCCAAATCTTTTGCGTAAATAAAAAGTGCTTTCGCTGAATCGATTTTTTCTTTCAATAATTCTTCATTAGCAGATTTATAAATTTTATCAGCGTTTGGATAGTCGGAACTATCAACGGATATAAATGGTTTCTGATCTTTCAGATTGTTTGATAAAGTACTTGTAATAACGGGAACTCCTGCATCTTTGCACATTGCAAAAATGTCTCGTAGATTTCCTTCAAATTGTTCAATGCCTGCCCAGTAAATATCAGAATTATACTCAATCAATTTGTCCTGCGCCATTTGTGCCATTAATGTTCCACCGGTGATTTCACTTCCCGATGAAAATAATCCTGACAAAGCATTAACGATATTTCTCAGAAATTCAGTTGTCTTAAACTTATTCAACCACAAAGTTGTGTTAACGATAAATCTTGAAGAGCCGAGTGATTCGAGCGAACCAACCCCGAGTGCACCGTAATACTCATTGTGTCCAAGATAAATTAAAATTAGGTCAGGTTCTTTTTTCAGAAGTTCAGGCATCAAATCTCTGACAGTGTATGAATTAATTGCTGACATACTGAAATTGGATACCTCAATTATTTTTTCAGGATAGAGAACCTCTAATTTTTTCCTAATGAATTTGCTGAACGAAGCACTTGATAAATATGGATATCCGGCAGCAGAGCTTGCACCAACGACAAATACTCTGAAACTGTTTTCTTTTTTCTCTTTGCAGATAAAAGATTCAACTGAGAATGGTAAATTCTTTGTAGTTAAAAAATATCGGTAACTGATTTCAGGATTCAAGATCTGCATATCCTGTGAAATGTCTACCCACACACGTGTGTCATTCCCATAATTAAATATTCTTAAACCCGCTTCTAACAGAACAAAAAAGAGAATAGGAATTACAAATAACAATAAATAAAACCACTTCGGTGCAGGTGCTTTAATTTCTTTTACAAATGATTCAATCTCATTGGCTGAAACATTCAGCTGTTTTGCCATCTCTTTAACAGAAAGGGTTTTATAATTCTTTTGAATAAATTGTATTTGCTTTTCGGATAACGGCAATTTCGATTCCTTATCTGCTCGATCTTGTTGCATTAATTAATTGCTGCTGAAGATTTTTCGCCATTGAATAATTTGGTTCAATCTGAAGGCAGCGATTGATCCTTTGTAATGCGGTTTGATAATCTTTTTTTATTGAATAGGCTCCGGCAAGATTGTAATAAACCTGCGCATCTGACGAATTATATCTTAAACTTTTAGAAAGATAGCCTATCGCAGAATCAACTTTGTTATTGAGCAGATCAATTATTCCCAGCCACTTGGTTGAATATGCACTTTGTTTAAGTTCATTCAGATTTTGCAAGTAATAATACGCTTCATCAAACCTTTTCATGTTAACAAGTAGCTGAGCAGCAAATTCATATGGATAAGGATCAAAAGGATATTCATCAGTTGCTGCACTAAATTCCTTGCGGAATGATTCGAAATCTCCATTCATTAATTTACGCTGTGCAAGTTGAAGATGAGCGGTTTCCCAGGATAAATCTCCTTTACCAACTAAGTAAGCAAGAGTATCTGTGTAGGTTTGCATATTCAGCAGTTTGAGTTTCTCTTCATCAGATTTTTTTTCTTTCGTATATGGCCAATCGCTCTTTAAAATTATTACCTGATAAAGAGCTGTTATTGAATCAAGTCTGGTAAATTCATATCGACTTAAAGTAATACTGTCCTGAACTTCAAATGATACTTTATTGTTGTAATTCTGTCGTAATGTTCCTGACTGAAGCCCTTTATTAAAAATTTCCCTGCCAATGATTTGAAACCCTCTTAAATTTGGATGAAGATGATCCGTGATTAAATCATCACCAACAACTCCGTAGATAGATTCAGCATTAAATACAGAGTCAAGTTCCACTACGGGATAATTGAATTCCTTCCCGAGAGTTTCTATAATCTCATTTATTTTTTCAGGAGCCCTCCATCTCAACGCATCAAGATCTTTAGCAAGTTTGAATAATGAATCTGCTTCATTTGTCCTGCCGCTGCTTAACTCTACTCCAGCAAATTCAAATACTTCATCCGCAGTAGGATTTTTTCCATCATTATATGATTCA
>JAOTUT010000187.1 GCA_029863735.1 Ignavibacteria bacterium | reverse complement strand
AAATATTTTTAATGGCTCGGAATCTATTGTCGGTCAGGGATTTTATGGTAATTTGAATTTTTATCTTGGTTCTCTCTCTTTGCTTGGTGAATATAAGTACTATGATAACATAGCTTTCACTTCACAGGATGGAACAATCTTTTATAATACACCACCATCGGTTCGTCAAGAATATACATATATCTTACCAAACAGGCATCCATCGCCTTTAAACCAGGCAGACGAGCAGGGATTTCAATTGGCAGCAGGTTACAATTTAAGTGATGATACATATTTGAATGCAGCATTTACCCAGACCAAAACTTTACCATCAAGTTCATTTTATCAGAGAGTTAATCAAATTAATATTCCAGTCTCCACACAGCTTAAAGAATTTTATTTAAGCGGACAGCAGAATTGGAGTGAAGACTTAACTACTATTGCAGCCTTTGCGTATAATGAGGAATTAGCGACGAATACAAAAAACATCACTCCTATTCTAGAAAACAGATTTTATTTTGGAGAAGTAAATACAATAAAAGTGATTATAGAACATCAACATGTAACTGATAGAACAACAACCGAACAATATTATGCTGATGTACTTTCAGTAGAATATTTAAGGTCTCCAAATTTCAGCGTTGCAGTGGTCGCAGAGCTTCAAACAAAAGAGCCTGATCCAGGAAGAACTATTAGAAAATTCTGGGGCTTCATTCAGACCGGTTATAAAATTGGCGGACATACAGATATCAGCTTATTAATTGGTACAAGGCAAGCTGGTAATATTTGTATTGGCGGTGTCTGCAGATATGAACCTGCATTTCAAGGTGTTGAGGTAAAAATCCTAACCCGGTTATAAAAACTCCTATAAATTGTTTATTTTTTAATACTTATTTATTTTCACTTAAAGAACAGAAAGATTAAAAAAGTGTTGACTTTATCAATTATTTTTACCACGTTAGAGTTAACAAATTATATTTCTTACAGAAATGGAGGTTTATGATAGAATTCTACGCTTTTCTTAACACAAGTGTGTCTTTCTCAATATCATATCACGGGTTGTCATGAATTTCTACCAAAGTTATTAGTCGGTAGAATTCATCGGGTAATAAATAAACTGAATAGCAAACTAATTAAGTAAGTATCTATTCTCTTTTATTACCTAAAATCAAGACATACGATAAAATGACTAAAACTAATTCAATTAACATCATCCATTAATTTAGGAGAGAGATAATGAATAGAATAATGACTATTCTCTTTTTACTCCTGCTCTTGCCAGCAATGGCTCTGGCCCAGTCAGGTAAATTAAGAGGTCAGATCACAGATCAGGAAACGGGTGAGGCTCTTATTGGAGCTAACATTATTATAGTTGGCACCTCATATGGTGCCGCAACCGATGTCAATGGTGAATACATCATCCTTAATCTTGTAGCTGGTACTTACGAGGTTAAGGCATCGTATATCGGTTACCAGGCAAATACTATTTCAAACGTTCGTATAAATGCGGACCTTACCACAGGACTGGATTTCCAGCTAGCTGCGGAAGGTATTCAGGTAGGTACAGTTGAAGTTGTAGCCGAAAGGCCCTTGATTAATAAGTATAATACGAACGCAAACAGAATTACAACTTCTGAGGATATCGAGGCGCTTCCTATAAGAGGTGTTGATAATATTCTTGCAGTAACTCCAGGTGTTGTTCTTCAGGATAATCAGATATTCATACGTGGCGGCAGACAGGACGAAGTTGGTTTCTATCTGGAGGGATCTAACATCACCGATCCTATGGTGGGTGGTCGACAGATTACGTTGGTTCAGGAAGCTCTTGAAGAAATTAATGTTCAATCAGGTGGTTACAATGCTGAATATGGAAATGCTAACTCTGGTATAATTCGTCAGCAGATTAAATCCGGAACACCAGATTGGAAGTTTTCTTTGGAGTACATTACAGATAATATTGGATTTAACGGATCGGATGACCACTATAGCGGTAATAAATCACTAGGTTCGTATTGGTTTGGTTACAATGAGTCCGTATTTACTTTAAGCGGACCTCTTGGAATGCCGAACATTAAATTTTTCGGGTTGTTTAATTATAACTTTATGAGAGACCCGAATCCTCAGCCACTGGATGGATTTAATCTTGGTCGGATTGGTGATCCAGCAACAGGTGATACACTAGACTTTGTTTACCCGGCTGGTGCAAAACTATCCAACTGGAACCAGAATTATACTGGTACCGCTTCGTTTACTTTGGATTTTAATCCGGCAATATTCAGATTAGTGGGCACTTATACTAAGAATGATTTTCTTAACCCCTGGCCCGCAACAAGAAATGTTACTGAGATAGGAAACTTTATAAATACTGCCAGAACTGAAAATGTTGAGGCTGAAGATGGTGCATTTAGCTTAAAGTATACACACATCTTCTCGGCAAATTCATTCTTAGAAGTTAGTGGTGGTTTATCATTTCAAAACTTAAACAGGTTCGACCCGTACCTGAAAGACAATTGGTTGTCTTACGGCGATAGTGTTGCAAATGCAAATGTCGGTTGGATTTGGGATAGGTCTAGGGATCCAATTGAAGATCAGAATAAAGACCGACGCTATCAAAGACCCACACAGTACAACATATTTATATTCAACTTCTTTGATACGGGTGATGTTGTTGCAAGTTATCAAAAATTTAATCGTCAGAACCTGAACTTTTCTGCCGCATTTAGTTCCCAAATTACCAAGCAGCACAACTTGAAGATTGGTGGTGAATACCAGATGTGGAATATCGCCAATTTCTCTTTCAACAATGAAAGAATAATGTTATTACCAGGTAAGATTGATGCTGACAGCAAATTGCCTGATACAGATCCAAATAAGATTGGTGACGTTAATAAAATTATCAGGCGTGAAGGTGTAAATAATTTTGGTTATGATCCGATGGGAATCAAAACTGACGATGGAATCCCTGATTACGAAAAAGCAAGGAAACCTAACTTCTTAGGTGTTTATGTTCAGGACAGAATTGAGTACAATGACCTTATAATTAATGCAGGTTTAAGGTTCGATAGGATTGATATTGATAATTGGGTTCCAATTAATATATATAGACCTGAATTGACTTGGAATAAACAAACAAAGGATGTTATACCCAGCGGTGTAGTACAGACCGAGGCAAAACAATATGTAAGCCCTCGTCTTGGTTTCTCATTTCCGGTTACAGACCAGACTATATTCCATGCACAGTGGGGTAAGTTCGTTCAGCAATCTAGGTTGAGAGACGTTTATCAAGGACTTAATTTCACAGGTATTAACCTTACTGGTGGATTCTTTCTCCCAGCACCGGTTGGTTTTGATGTAAGACCTACCCGAACCACGCAATATGAGGTAGGTTTCACTCAACAGATTGGCGAATTTGCATCTGTAGACATAACCGGATTTTACAAAGACATACAGGACCAGGTTGTGTACAGTCAGGTAATTGTTGCAGCAGGTTCACCATTTGGTAACTACTATGTTCTTCAGAACGGAGATGTAGCAACAACCAAAGGTATAGAGATTGCTTATAATATGCGTAGAATTGAAAGATTTAAAGTTGATGGGAACATAACCTTTACAGATGCTAAAGGAACCGGCTCTTTCCCTAACTCTAACAGAGGTATTGTAGGAGCACCTATAGATGCCCTACTAACCCCGAACGGTTTTTCTCCACAATACATTAGCCCACTGGAATTTAACCAGGCAATCAGAGCTGCTCTGAACCTTGATTTCAGGTTTGGTAAAGGAGATGGCGGACCGGTATTCCAGGAATTAGGAATTACTTTACTTGGTACTTATTCAAGCGGACATCCATTCACCCGAGGTACAGGAGGAGCCGATCTTGAAGGTGATGCAAGAGACAGGCAGCCTTTAGAGCCACTTAATAATTCTACTACTCCTTCAACCTTCCAGGTTGATATGAGACTCGATAAGACTTTTGATATAGCCGATCTGTTTGATCTGAATATTTATTTCTATGTAATTAATTTATTTGATACCAGAAATGTTTATAATGTCTTCTTAAGAACAGGCTCAGCAGATGATGACGGATATTTGAGTGATCCGAATCTTGGTGGACAGCAGATAGCAACATGGGGTCAGGATTTCGTTGATTTATACTCGGCATTGAATCTTCAGTACCATCAGCAATGGTATGCTGCCACAACCGGTGGTGCTTACACGACCCAGCCAAGTATCTTCGGACCGCCAAGACAAATTAGATTCGGTATAAGGATAGAGTATTAAAATTTCAACTTGATGAATAAAAAAGGAGTGTAATAAATATGAAATCAAAAACAATAAAATCCTTACTAGCTATCTTTCTTGGTGCAGCACTTTTTATAGGTAATGCATTTGCAGAGGGAGATGGCGGCAGGAAAGGCAATACTTTAAGTAAGCCTACGGCCGATCCGATAAGGGCATACTTAAATATTAATAATATTTCTACTGTTATTAAAAACGACGGAATCTCTGATATTGATGTCGGAGAAGCTCAGGGTGGTTTGGTTTTCCCCAAAGGCAGTGGAAAATCAGCTGTATTTGAATCCGGTTTTATTTGGGGTGCTATCGTCGATAATCCAAGCCAGCCTTATGTGGGCGGATCAACTTACCG
>JAOTUT010000185.1 GCA_029863735.1 Ignavibacteria bacterium | reverse complement strand
GCAGGATACTTTCAGAATTATCAATATCTGCAATTGTTCGGCTCACCTTTAGAATTCTATCATATGCACGGGCAGATAAACCAAGCTTTGTCATAGCCATTTTCAGTAATTCTTCCCCCGAACTGTCTAATTTGCAATATTTTCGAACCTCTTTTGACCCCATATCTGCATTATTGAAAATGTGCTTCACATCTTTGAATCTGTTTAATTGAATATTCCTTGCCCTAATTACTCGTTCTCTAATCACCTCAGACTTTTCTGCCGGAGCTTCGGTAGCTAATTCTTTATATTTAACAGCCGGGACTTCAATGTGTATATCTATCCTGTCAAGCAATGGTCCTGAGATTTTTGCCATATATTTTTGAATTGAAGGGGGAGAACAGGTACATTCTTTATTCGGATCGGTGAAATAACCACAGGGACACGGGTTCATCGCAGCAGCAAGCATAAAATTAGCTGGAAATTCCAGAGAAAGTTTTGATCTGCTGACTGTTACCCTTGAATCTTCCAACGGCTGCCTTAAAACTTCTAAAACATTCTTTTTGAATTCAGGTAATTCATCAAGAAAAAGAACACCGTGATGAGCAAATGAAACTTCGCCAGGTCTCGGAAAACTGCCTCCCCCAACTAATGCAGCATCCGAAACTGTGTGATGAGGACTTCGGAATGGCCGTTCTGTTATTAAAGCTGTTTCCTTTGATAATATTCCAGCTATGCTATGAATCTTCGTTGTTTCTAATGCCTCATCAAAATTAAGTGGGGGGAGAATGGTCGGTAATCTTTTTGCCAGCATCGTCTTTCCTGAACCGGGTGGGCCGATCATTAATATATTATGCGCCCCTGCAGCTGCAACTTCAAGAGCACGTTTAACATTTTCCTGTCCTTTAACATCTGAAAAGTCCAGATGATATTTATTTACTCTCGAAAAAATTTCTTTCCTATCTGACTTAATCGGATCTAACTCATTTGTTCCATTTAAAAAATCGACAACCTCATCTAATCTTCTAACACCAAAAACATTAATATCATCAACGATAGAAGCCTCAACTGATGATTCAATAGGTAATATTATTCTTTTTATGCCCTTCTTTTTTGCTTCAACAGTAATTGGTAATGCACCTTTAACTGGTCGCAGTTTTCCGTCGAGAGAAAGTTCGCCGAGAAATACAGTATCGTTTATTTTATTTGATTCAATCAACCCAGTTGCCGTAAGCAAACCAATTGCAATTGGAAGATCAAAAGAGCTTCCTTCTTTTTTAATATCAGCAGGTGCCAGATTGACTGTTATTTTTTTTAGAGGATATTCAAAACCACTGTTCTTGATTGCAGCTGTTACTCTTTCACGGCTCTCCTTGACCGCACTATCCGGTAAGCCAACTATAATAAATCCTGGAATTTGTTTCTCGACGTGAGTTTCTACTTCAACAAGATAAGCATCAATTCCATAAGTAGCGCTTGAAAGAATTTTTGAAAGCATAAGTGGAGATTTTATTTTCTTAATATAATTTTTATTCTCTCAACTACTCTATTTTGTCAAAATCATTTTTCGGGTTTGAGAGGACAAAGGCGTTGTTATCTGATAAAGATAAACTCCAGACGAAAATCCGCTTGCATCAAAAACAAATTGATGAACTCCCCTGCTTAAAAAACCTCTGTGCAATAACGCAATTTCTTTTCCTGCAAGATTGTATACCCTTACTTCTACATCAGAATCCTGTATAAGCTCGAATTCAATTAATGTCGTCGGGTTGAATGGATTTGGATAGTTTTGTCCGATAATCAAATCGTCAACAATTCCCTGTCCAACTTTAATCGCATCTGAATAAATAACTGATCCATCTTTATTAATCTGCTTTATTCTGAAATAAACTATTTCATATTGCTCAATTTTTTCACTGAGCAGAGAATACATATGAATTAAATTATTATCCGCTGCTACCTTGCCAACCCCAATAAAATCATTATTATCAATAGCCCTTTCCAAAACATATTGAACTGCATCTTCATAACTTCCTCCTTCCCACTCTATTTCATAAAAATTATCAGATAATCTAACATTTATTTGAGGAGATTTCGGAAATATTGGAGCATCCGATTTTATTAATCGAACTTTTTCGTAAGAAATAGTCTTATTATTCAAAAGATTAATTAACTCAATATCATTAAAATTCATTTGCAATATGACATTGGAGCTATCATCAGAATAATCAACATAATTTTTATTTCTATTTAATGCCGATGAAGATTGATTTAGATTAATTACTCGAAGTTGATCTAAATTGACTTCACCATTCTGCTTTTCATTTTGAAAATGCAAAACAAGATTATCAAACTCTATTTTATTTTGAACTTTAAAGCGGGCTAATTCATTTCCATCACAAAAAAATGACAATTCAGATTTTTCTTTTTCAAAATTGATGTTTAAATGATACCAGACATTCTGTGAAATGAAAAAGAATTTTATCAGTAATAGTTCATCCTCCATTGAAGAAAGGGTAAGCATTTGGTTATCATTGATTGATAGAGAATACTCAACTCTGTTTGTTTCCCAGTTAATGATTTCTAAAAATGTTGAAGAAGAATTTTTTTCTTTCATCCAGAATTCTAAAGCTAATACTTCGTCAAAATTATAAACTAAAGGAATATTTAAGTAGGATCCCTGAATCAAAGAAGCAGCATCTCCGGCAGTTGAATACTTTTGATAGTAGTTGAAAGATAAATTGAATATATGATCCGTATCCGAGTTAATTTTACTTTCCGAATTAACGAGATATCCTAATAATTCATCTCCCCTTAAAAATTCGCCAAAAAATTTTAAGTTATTTGAATTAACCGATGTAGATTTTAAGTTGATAATGATTTGAAAAAAATCCCCATCTGAAAAACGAGCAGTATCAGTTAAATCAAGACTTATTTTTTGGAACTGCTCAGAGTATTCTTCAAGGAACCCAGACTGAAATGGGATTTCCAAATTTTCATTATTAGTAAGTAAAATGATTTTATTTATAATTAGTGAAAGGTCAGGTGAGATAAAAATATTGAGCTTTTCTGCCTCAGGAAATTTTTTTGAAGTAATGATAGAAATTTCAAAGCTGCCGTTTGACGGGATAAAGTTCGGGGAAAAAATCTTGAAGTTGGCCTGTGCAGTTGCCTGATCAAATGCAAAAAACAGTAAAAAACACAACATTATGTTTATTTGTTTAAACATACTTCTGCAATTAAAGCAATTAATTTGATTAGTTCAACTACTTATATTGACGGAGGAAATCAATACGATCCTGAAGGTTTTTTACGGGTATTAAAAGTTTATCTTTTCCATAAATTGCTTCATCGCGATTTGTAAAAGCCAATTCATAATCTTTACTCATAACAATAGCTTCTTCAGGACAAACTTCTTCACAAAATCCACAAAAAATGCATCTAAGCATATTTATTTCAAATTTTTCAGGATATCTCTCCTTTTCCAATTCTGTTTCAGCAGCCTGAACTTCGATAGCCAAAGCCGGGCAAACTCTTGAGCATAAACCACAAGCAACACATCTTTCAACACCATTTTCTTCCTGAACGAGGACAGGTCTGCCACGATATGAACCAGACGGATCGAATTTTACTTCCGGGTATTCCATCGTAAACTTTGGCTTGAACATAGTACGAAATGTAAGTGATAATCCTTTAACTATTTCCGGGATGTAAATCCTTTCCCAGAAACTTAAATCTTTGATTCGTCTTCTTTTAGTTTTGGTTTCCATTTTTAGCTAAATAAATTCTTCTATTATTATATATTTTAATTCTCATCAATTCAATAAAACTACATACCAAATATCATTATCAATGCAGCAACCCAAACAATATTTATTAATGAAAGCGGGAACATCACTTTCCAGCCGAGATTCATTAACTGATCATACCTGAAACGAGGCAAAGACCATCTGACCCAAAGGAAAAAGAAAAGCAGAACCGCCATTTTTAATAGAAACGCTCCTAAGCATAAAATGGTTTCAACTACCGGTGATAATCCTAATTTATCAATATAAGGTATTTGCCATCCTCCCAGGTAAAGTGTAACAATGAATGCACTTGCAATAATCATATTTGCATATTCAGCAAGGAAGAAACCGGCAAACTTCATACTACTATACTCGGTGTGAAAACCACCCACAAGTTCCGGTTCAGCTTCAGGTAAATCAAAAGGTAACCTGTTTGTTTCAGCAAATGCAGAAACAAGAAAAGTTATGAAACCAATTGGTTGAATAATCACATTCCACATCCATCCATATTGCGATTCAACAATTGCAACAGGTCGCAATGATTCAGAAAGTAATAGAACTCCAGCAACAGAAAATCCCATCGAAACTTCATAAGATATCATTTGGGCTGATGAACGTATTCCACCGAGCAAAGAATACTTACTTCCGGAAGACCAGCCAGCGAGTGTTATTGCATATACTCCAAGAGATGTTAATGCAAGTATGAACAAAACTCCAATATTCACATCAGCAACGAGGAGTGGAATGTTATAATTTCCAATTTGCAAGTCAGGACCAAATGGAATTACAGCATAAGTAGATAACGCGACAAGAAGTGCAATTATCGGTGCAAGGGCGTGAATCTTTCTATCAGCATTATCCGGAACAATA
>JAOTUT010000184.1 GCA_029863735.1 Ignavibacteria bacterium | reverse complement strand
CCGGATGTGAATGCATAGCAGATTTTTCACCTGGGTCATAATTGATTCTTAAGACACGAACTTCGTCGTTCTCAAATTCAACTTTGTAATGATCAGGATCAACCACTGTTGCATCCTGCGCAAAGCCAACTCTGGCCAACAGTATCACCGCAAATAATGCAGCGAAGAATAAATTTAATTTTTTCATAGCACTAGCTCCTTAGTATATTTTAGTTTTTTTATTGTTTAATGTTTGTTGACGGTACCATTGTAAAACCAAGCTGTTCCATAAAAGATTGATTGTCGTAGCCAACCCATTCTTCAGATAATTTCCCATTTTCAAAATGGGCAATAACAACACCCCACACCTCAACAGATTTTCCTGTAGGCGGGAATTGTCCGGGGCCGGTGTTTGTAGCTGTAAAAAAAAAGTGTGCAGCAAATCTATTTTCTGAGAATATCTCATCAGTTAAAACTAAATGTATATCAGGAAAAGCGGTTCTGGTTCCCGCAATTAATTGTTTTATATTATCTAAACCCTCTGCAGAAGTTGATTCAGCATGCCGCACAAAACTAGTGCTCATAACGGGGTCAAGTTCATCCACCTTTCCTGTATTCCAGACTTCAACATATTTATCCACTATAGGCTTTAGTTCCTGAGAAGCATCTGGTTTTTGCTGCTGGCATCCTGCGATAAAAAAGATTACAATTATGATAACAGAAAGATTTAACAATAATCCTTTTTGAATTAATGAGTTCAATTTTTTCTCCATTTCGTTAAGAATTAGTTTTATTTATGATATTAAAACATTTTTGAAAAGTGCATATGGGCAATAAGCCATTTACCGCCTTGCTTAACTGCGACCATCGTAGCTCTTCCGCTTTGATAATTCATCTGCCCTCCTTTTTCCATCCATGTAAAAGTGTAGTAGCTTGTTACAACTGCCGAATTGCCATTATAAATTTGAATCTGAAAATCCTGTCCATGGTAGTTTACGTAGGCGAGTGTTCCGGTTCCTTCAATAAAAGCTTTCCACATTGCTGCATCGTGGCGCAATGGCGATACTACATATGGAAACTCGGTGTTGTCCCCAACAAAATATGACAAATATGCTTTGAAATCATGTTTATTGAATGTTTCGGCTGTTGTATTAACAAGTGTCTGAACATCTTCTTTATCACCAGCAAAAGAGTTTGTTGCTATTATAGCAAACAGAAAAATGATTACGACTAATTTGAAATTGTTCATAGTTGTTCCTTTTGTTTTAATTATGAAATAAATATTTAATTATTATTGTTGGTATCTTAATTTGAAAGAAGAAATTAGTAACGTAGATGTCTTAGCAGCTTCTTCTATAAAATAAATTGCAGGTATTCCCACAATACCGGCATTTTTCATTATCTCTTTTATATTTTCTGACTGACCAAACTTTTGAGCGTTCTCTATGCTATCCCACTCCAGCAAAACAAAAATTTCGTTAGGGTTGTTTGCACTTCGGAAAACTTTTCCTCCCTTTGAACCGGTTTCAGATCGAGCATATGCGTGAGCGTCAAATACAGTTTTCCATTTCTTATAATCCTCAACTTCGTGATTAACTAATAGATGTGCCATGAAGTAAACCTCCTTAAATGGAAAATGGGATAAAAATTTATTGATGCTGCCCGAGCTTTGGGAGAGTGAGCAAAGCTAAAGATTAGTTTGTCAACTAACAAATAAATAGCTTAAAAAAGTTATGCAATCAAACTTTCTACTAAATATTTACTCCGTTCAAACTTGTGTTTGGCAGGTGAAATTTCACGGCGGTGCATGGTAGTGCCTACAACGCCAAATCAATTTTCATAGTGAATAAAATGCTCGTTTCTGTTTCAAAATAAACATTAATCTCATTATTAATCTGATATTTATTTAAAATGTTCGTGTAGTATCAATTTGCACTGGCATTATTATAGAATAGAGTTAACAGAATTTCGTTATAAAATAAGTGAAAAAGTTAATCTGAAGGGCAATGGAACACTTCCAGGTAAATCAAATAGATGGCATAGTAGTAATAAAAGTTGATCTCATTAATGCTACAGACAAAGAAGCAAAAACTTTGCTTGAAATATTTGAGAGACACATGCTGTTTGATGGCAGCAAAATATTTATTGATCTAACCAGCTGTTCTCACATCGAATCCACATTTATTGGAATGATAGTAAAAATATTTAAAAGAATAAGTGAGAATAATGGTCAGTTAAAATTGGTATTTCCCCAGCTCTCAATAGTTGATTCATTTCGTGTTATAGGAATAACAAAAATTTTGAAATGTTATGATAGCGCAGATGAGGCGTTAACTGCTTATCGAACAGAACGAATGAATAGTAGTTTTGTTCTAAACGAAGAAATTATCAGAAATTAATAAATGGGCCAGCAACAAATTCTATTATTGGTCGTAGCCGCAATAGTAGTTGTAGTAGCAATTACTATTGGTATACAAATGTTTACTGCAAATGCTCAATCCAGCAACAGGGACAGTATAGTTTCAGAACTTAATAACCTCAGCACTTTAGCCATTCAATTCTATAAAAAATCGTCAACCTATGGAGGAGGAAATTATTCATTCATATCCTGGACGATTCCCCAAAATCTACAGACAACTTCAAACGGAACGTATAGCCTGATAAGCACTGACCAGACCGCAACAATAACTGCTCTTGGCCGGGAAGTTGGCGACGATGGATCAACTTTTATAGAAATGATTGCAGTAATTACTCCAACCGGTATCGGAATAAATATTGTTAACTAAACAGAATTTTTTTTTAGGTTTGGGATGATGTTAATAAGGGAGCTACGTCTCCCTTTTTATTTTGAAAATTTTCAATAGCTCAGTGAATTTTTATACTTACTAATGTCTATCTTCGAACCGCTGGAAAAATATTTTATTGCTTGCCAATAATTGCATTTAATTTTGGAATTACTGATTTTGAAAATTAGTTTATACATCTTTATGCTTGAAAAAATCTTAATGATTTTTATTTGGTTGGGCATTGAGCAAAATCATTTTAATTGATGGAGTTTCATATGAAAACTATTTTACTATCAAACCGCTGCACGGTTATCACATCTGTTTATTTTATACTGGCTTGTCTTCTTATTTACTCTCCGCTTTCATTGACTCAGGAAGACCAACAAAGCAAGCTGCAAATCTTACCGTGGGCGGTTGACTATCCTGAGGAGTTTCCGGACGACGGATACATCCCGGTTCAACGGGAGAAACAGCAAACCTCTCCCGCTTATCGCATTTCGACAGTGGATTTTTTTGCAGTGCAGGTAAATGTTGACCAGTTTGGGAACAACATTATCGGCGATGCAGCGAATGAGCCTTCCATTGCTGTTGACCCGACTAACCCAAACAATATGGCTATCGGCTGGCGGCAGTTCGATACCATCAGCAGCAATTTCCGTCAAGCCGGCTATGCATACAGCACTGACGGAGGTCAGACCTGGACGTTCCCCGGTGTTATTCAACCGGGAATCTTCCGCTCTGATCCGGTTCTCGATGCCGACAATAACGGTAATCTTTTTTATTACAGTCTCTCGACCGCAATGGGTTATACCTGTGAATTGTTTAAATCAATTGACGGTGGTGCAACCTGGCAGGGACCGGTACCGGCATACGGAGGGGATAAAGGCTGGATGACGATTGACCGCACGGGCAGTATTGGAGAAGGGAACATCTACTGTTTTTCCCGGGACGACGTTTCTACGACTATTGTAATGACAAGGTCCATAGATGGAGGACAAAGTTTTCAGCCGCTGGTAAATGTTCCGGAAAATCCCGGGCGGGGAACGATTGCTGTCGGAGTCGATGGAGAATTGTACGCTGCCGGACGGTCGTTTAATAGCGGTCAATTTGCTCTTGCGCGGTCCACCAATGCACCTGATTCACAGGCAACACCTGTGTTTGAGTTCTCAACTCAACTAAATTTGGGCGGCCAATTTTCAGCCTATGCCGGACCGAATCCTGGAGGGCTTCTGGGGCAGACTATTGTCGCGTGTGATAATTTCGGTGGGTCGGGTGATAGTAGTGTTTATGTATTGTCCTCGGTCGACCCACCGGGCACAGACCCTCTGGATGTGTATTTCATTCGCAGCACTAACAGAGGTGTGAGCTGGAGTTCGCCGGTTCGAGTCAATGATGATCCCGGCACATCTGCCTGGCAATGGTTCGGAACTATGTCTGTCGCCCCGAACGGACGTATTGATGTAATATGGTTGGACACTCGTGATGACCCGGGTACATATCTATCTTCACTTTATTATTCCTTCTCGGAGGATAACGGGCAGACCTGGTCGCAAAACGAGCGCCTGAGCTCTGCATTCGATCCGCATGTTGGCTGGCCCCAGCAAAACAAAATGGGAGACTATTTCGATATGATATCGGATGATTATGGTGCATCTATTGCATGGGCAGGAACTTTTAATGGTGAAGAAGATGTTTACTATGGCCGGATATCTCAAATGCCCGTTGCAATTAATGATGAAGAAGATGATAATCAGGTACCGAATACCTTTTCACTATTTCAAAATTACCCCAATCCATTCAATCCAAGTACAATAATAAGGTACAGCATTCCATCTGTCATTGCGAGTGAAACGAAGCAATCTCAACTTGTCAC
>JAOTUT010000183.1 GCA_029863735.1 Ignavibacteria bacterium | reverse complement strand
TTAGTTTTATTCGGTCATCGGGATGATGTAAAATAAAAAAACCAATGTTATCAACAGGAATTAAAGCATCAGTATGTTTCACCAATTTTTCTGCTAAAGTCCTGATATCAAGAGAATTTTTAATATCCTCCAGGAATCTTTTTTGCTCTTCACGATAATCGTACTCAACTCTGAAGAATTTTCTATCTACAAATTTTTGAACAACATTCTTTACCGGTTGAAGCAAAACAACTACCGCAATGGCTGTTAACACTGAAGGAAGAGCAGGATTAATATCTTTTACAAAGAGAGTTATTATAGAAGTTAGTGCCACATAAGTGATTATAATTGCAAAAAGAATTATTGTATAAACAACGCTTCTTCTTATCAGCAAATTAATATCCATCAGATGATATTTTATTATTGCAATACTGAAAGTGATTGGAATCGCAACCAGGAAGATGAGGACCAGAGCTTCAGGTATGAGAGCATGTCCGGTTAGTAGAATTGGTAATATCCAAAAGATAATAAAACTGAACGGGCCGATAAAGAAACCAAATAACAACCATTGCATTCTTTTTCTTTCTTCTAAATCGGTTGCACGTTTATATGCATATATACAAATAGAGATTGCTATTAATACACAGCCTAAAACAAACAATCTGAAAAAAGAGTTAAAATAGAACACATAACGCTTTAAACTTTGTAATGTTTGATTTAGTGTTGCATCTAAAAAATAATAGCTAAGAATAACAACATGTATTGCCGCCACCAGATATAAAATTAGAAGGATTCTTCTAAGCTTTTTATCTTTTACTTCAACAAATGTCAGAGTGAAATGAATAAACAGTACCGGCGTGAACGAATATGCTGTGAGCCATAAAATCCGGTTCAGATACCCAAATCCAAATAGCGCAATGGTATAATTACCGGCAGTCATTATTATTACCATTCCAAGTCCAAGACTGGCAAGATGAAATATCTTTGCAGAGCTAACATCAGGGGCTTTTACTCTTACAAGAATTGCAAATACAATAAAAAACAATCCGACTATACCGATTATCGAAAGATCAAAAAGAGAATAATAATTTGTAAGCGTTGCTGTTAATACTTTATCACTTCCATCACTACGAAGACTTATCTCAACTTCATCATCAATTTTTTTACCATCAAGATATAGTTCTACTTCTTCCCAGTTGCCAAAGGAATAATTATCAATGCTCAACACTACATCACCGGTTGAAATACCATTAACATTTTTATCAATGCTTGCCACTGTGAGAATATTGTTTGAAGTTGTTAAGCTGAATGGAAGTGAGGGTTTCAGGTAGTTTTGATATAGTCCTGCAACACAGAAGAGTATGATAATTATATCAAGAGTTAAAAGTGCGAACTTATTATCAAGTGCACTTTTCATTTATCCTCCATTGAAATTAAAGGATTTACCTCGGTAAACACATTGTGCCGCAAGAAGTTATTTGAAAATTACGATTTGAACTTCAGAAGTGCAATAAGAAAGGGAATAAGTAAAGCTAAGTTCTTCATTTTATAGGTCATTTAGATCTTTGCTTCATTAATCCAAAATTGTGCTTTTATTCAGGCTAATTTTGAAAGTGTTGCATTTCGAATCATTGACTTAGATTTTCTTCTGGCTTCTAAATTCATTTTTAGAATAAGCAGTGCTATCCTTAAATCAGGAACAAATATTCTTCTAAAGATATTTTTTAAGCTTGTGATTTTTTTGAACAGACGAAGAAATCCTGCTTCAAGCTCAGGCTTAGATAATTTGGCCGGAGAAAAATATGCGATGCTGCAAGGAGCGCTGAACTTTGATTGTTTGTATTGATAATCATCAAAATAGTCTTCTAAAATTCTATCGTCGGTTTTTAATTTGTTCGCTAAAGAAGTTCCTGGAATTGGAAAATATAAATGCACGTAAGGAACTGCAATCCTGTTATCCTGGAAAAAGGAATAAACCTTATCGAATGTGGAAGAATCATCTTCATCAAGACCAAGCATAAAGAAAGCACCGATTTGTATCCCTGCACTACGTATGCTTGTAACCTGGCGGGAGTAATGATCTGCGTTCATTTCTTTATTTAACTGCACCATATTTTTATTATCGAGAGTTTCCAGACCAAAAAACATCATACGACATCCTGCTTTGTTCAAAAGGTTCAGCACTTCAGCATCATCACCAATATTAACTGTGCATTGTGCACCCCAAACAATATTAATTTTTTCCTCGATAATACGATTACATAACAGGGAAAGATATTTTCTATTGTTGTAAAGATTTGCATCTAAAAAAGCTATGGGCTTCTTAAGCTCAGCTACTTGTTTCAAATCAGAAATTACGTGCTCAATATTTCTAAGATGGTAATGTCCATTAAATATCGGAGGGTAACAGCAATACGAACATTTATGTCTGCATCCCAGACTTGCAATCATTGGAATGAACGGCATATTCATCTTTGTAAGGACTGAATAATCAAAAGCGAAATTGAGGTTATTACCAAAGTGATATTCGCTCTTTAATAAATCAGATTCAACATCATTTAACATTTCTCTCATTTTATCTGGATTCGGATATCCATAAAAAACTGCGTCACAGACATTCCTTAATATCTTATCGCTGAACTCATCCATATGTGCACCAAAAGCCACAACTTTATTTTTAAGTTTAAATTTCTCTGCAATCTCAACTGAATGAGAAAGGTCATACCCGGGAGAAGTAATGATTACAACGTGAGCATCTGAATCATAGTTGATCTCTTCAGTATATTCCAGGCAAGTTTCTTTTTGCCATTCAGAGGGAACAGTTGCGCTTATGATAGGTAGGTTATATGAATAGTTAAAAAGCGGCAGCTCTTTTATTAATGTCCCATCCATTAATCGGTAAGTCGGCTGAATAATATAAATTTTCTTTTTCATTTCAATCCTCATTTAATTTTTATTAGTTCATTGGGTTCATTTGATTGATAGCGTGAATGAGTACTCAGTCCACTGATTTCGTATTTTGAGAATGTTTTTATTTCTTCATCAGGTGTTGAAGTAGCAATTCCAATAGTTACCCCAAGAGTGATACAGCCAACTGTTGAAAGAATAGTTGGTACTATTGCATCATAACCCCATAAAAAAGAACCATCATTGTAAGACTGAAAAACCAGAGCTCCCACAATAACTGAAGCCAGCAAGCCGAACCCTATTCCCAATCCAAGATTGGAATTTCCTTCAATGAAAAGTCTATCAATTTCAGAAGTGTTTATCTTGCTTATGCAATCCGGGTTTTTCAAATCATCGTCACAATCAGTCTTTAGTATTAACAATGAATTTTTCCTAACCAACAATAATTCTCCGGATGTTTCCCTGCCGTCATTCATATACGCACATACTTCAGAACCCTCTTTGTATTCTGGACTTTCGTAAACAGGGTGAAAAGTATCCAGTGTTCTATTTTCCAATGCGTTCCTTGCGCATATGTGGTAATTCAAAGATTTCAAGCTTCTGTAGCTCTGGATAAGTGTATCTCTTGAGCGACTTTCCACTAAGTATTTAACATCAGCATTCAACGTGCTATCAGGATTGAGATAGAAAACTGCAAATTGGAATCCCTCTATTTGGGGAAATAGCATATAGTAGTCTCGTTCTTCTAGAGTAAGTGTATCACCGATTAAAGGATTTACAACATAAGGAGTTATATCTTTTTGAGCTAAAGCTTTTATGCCCAAAAAATTAGTAATCGTAAGAATAAGTGTTATAAAAATTAAAATTTTCATCTCGAGCCTCTATAATTATTCTGAATACAGAATAATTAAATACAAAGGCTTAGTTGTCAGAAATTTGTCATAAAATTGTAAAAATTATTTTTTTACTTGCCAATCATTAAGAGTTGATTGTTTGTCAACAGAATTAATTGCAAATTAAAATCAAAATTATTTTCTGCACCTTAGGAGGAGGCTTTGGAGCGGATTATAGTACTTTCCGGAATACTCTACCCTATTCCTTCTTCCTAAGAAATTATTTTACATTCTGTTTTACATTTTTAAGGAAACGATGGAGCTCACTGCTCATATTTGTTACAAATCTCTTACAATCTCATGACATATCCATGACAATTTTATTTGTAAATAATTGCAAATTGGCAGAGCAGAATTGCTCTGCTACAAATTAATTACATCAACTAATGGGAGGTATATCATGATCAAATCACTTCTTTGCTTTACAGTAATTTTTGTTTTCACAGTATTTAACCCAAATACTGTTGCACAGGGGGATGTTCTTACAATTCTTCATTTTAACGATTCGCACTCCACACTTTCACCTTTGGGTTCGCGAACAAGCAGCCTCGAAGGGACGCAAGGCGGAATTGCTCGGGTCGCTTCTGTTATTGGCTTAACACAAATGACAGAACCAGATGTTCTCGTTCTTCACGCGGGTGATGTATCAATCGGTGATCTGTTTTTTACTCAGTATTTCGCTGCTGCTGAGTTACAATTGATGAACTCGCTAGGATTCGAAGCAATGGCAGTTGGTAACCACGAATTCGATTTAACTCCGGATGCTTTACTTGGTGCCTTGCAAGCGTCATTTCCACCTGGCGGTGGATTCCCATTGGTATCAGCAAATTTAATCTTTGATGGAACAACACCTTTACTTG
>JAOTUT010000182.1 GCA_029863735.1 Ignavibacteria bacterium | reverse complement strand
TAGTAAAAGCGATTCCAGACCAACAATCCAAAACGGGAGAGTACTTAGTATCAAGGCAGTCAATCCACTTGGTATCCATTGTTCTGCTACAACTACAAGTCCATTTGCAATTCCAATCAACGCTATACCAACAACAGCGAGGTGTTTTAATTCTTCAAATTTTGGGAATGGATATCCTCTCAGATTAAGAAGGATTGTTAGCATAGCTCCAGCAATAATCCACCTCAATCCTGCAAATAGCATTGGAGGAAGTTCTGATACACCAATTCTAATTGCAAGGTAAGTCGTTCCCCAAACAATACAAATAGTTGCCCAGGCAAGGTATGCTCTGAAACCGTAATTCTCTTTCATTTCTAAATAAGTTAAATAATATGGGGTTGAAAGATATATTAAACTTTTCAACTAACAATCTATTTTTGACGCTCGGATAAAGAATTTTATAAATAGTGAAATGGAATAATCGAAGTATGTGGCAGCATAATTTCTTTCATTTTCCTTCACCTTTAGGTAATTTTCTACTCACAATTTCTGAAAATTATTTGAAATCTATCCGGAGAATAAAATGACAACAATTGTAGATGTACTAGCCAGAGAAATACTTGATTCACGGGGAAATCCGACCATTGAAGTAGAGGTAATGCTTGAAAGCGGGATTATAGGAAGAGCCGCTGTACCAAGTGGTGCTTCAACCGGAGAACACGAAGCTGTTGAGTTGAGAGATGGTGACAAGGCACGTTATAATGGTAAGGGAGTTTTGAAAGCAGTTGAAAACGTAAATGAAAAAATAGCTGACCAAATAATAGAACTCGATGCTGCTGATCAGGTTGCGATAGATCAGCTTTTAATCAATCTGGATGGAACCGAAAATAAATCTAACCTTGGTGCCAATGCAATCCTTGGAGTATCACTTGCATGTGCTAAAGCATCCGCCCTTACTCTCGATCTTCCTCTTTATCGTTATATAGGTGGAACAAATGCACGCACACTACCAGTGCCGATGATGAACATTTTAAATGGTGGAAAGCACGCAGATAATAATGTTGATTTTCAGGAGTTTATGGTTATGCCTGTTGGTGCACCAAACTTTACAGAAGCTTTAAGGATGGGTGCTGAAACTTTTCATGCACTTAGTTCTGTTTTGAAATCTAAAGGATTAAATACCGCTGTTGGCGATGAGGGAGGTTTTGCTCCAAATTTAAAATCAAATGAAGAAGCAATCGAAGTAATTCTTGAAGCGATAAATAAGACCGGCTACAAGATCGGATCAGAAATTGCGATTGCACTAGATCCTGCTGCCAGTGAATTCTTTATTAAAGAAAAAAATGCATATCATTTCTTCAAATCTGCTCCAAACAAAGAAATCCCTGTCGAAAAAATGGTTGATTATTGGGCAAGTTGGGCAAACCAATATCCAATAGTATCATTGGAAGATGGAATGGCCGAAGATGATTGGCAAGGATGGTTATTGCTTACAGAAAAAATTGGTGAAAAAATTCAGCTTGTTGGAGATGACCTGTTTGTAACAAATACAAAAAGACTTATCAGAGGAATTGAAGAAGGAATAGCCAATTCAATTTTAATAAAAGTTAATCAGATAGGTACTTTAACCGAGACACTTGATGCAATTGAAATGGCAAAGACTGCCGGGTATACAAATGTAATAAGTCATCGTTCAGGTGAAACGGAAGATACAACTATTGCCGACATTGCTGTTGCCACTAATGCAGGACAAATAAAAACCGGTTCGCTTTCCAGAACTGATAGAATTGCAAAGTATAATCAGCTCTTAAGAATTGAAGAAGAGCTTGATACAACTGCAATTTTCCCGGGAATAGCAGCAGTGAATTTTGGAGATTAGTAGTCTGATTTTACAATTGTCATTCCGGCGGTAGCCTGAATCTTTTTACTCATGATTTCTTTAGAGGATTTTATGCCGAAGAATTCTTTTACAAAATGCGAACAGATAATCAAAAAAAACAAAATCCAGGTAATCGATTTAAAAGCTCTGGATCTTGTTGGAAGATTGCACCACATTTCTTTGCCTGTTTATGACGATACATTAAAAAAGATTGTAAAAGAGGGAGTTGGATTCGACGGATCTAGCTACGGTTTTAGAAAAGTTGAAAACAGCGATATGGTTCTTATTCCTGATTTAGATACCGCTGCCATCGATCCATTCCGTGATGCACCAACACTAAGTTTTTTCTCTCACATTCTTTTAACTGATGATAAAAGAACACCATTTAACCAAGACGGAAGATTCCTTGCCAAGCAAGCCGAAACATTATTAAAAAAAGTTACTGGTGCTGATAAATCCTGTTGGGGGCCAGAGTTTGAATTCTATATTTTCTCTAATGTCGAATACGATACAAGAACATCTTCATCCTTCTATAAAGTTGAGCACGTGGAAGAGTTTTATAAAAAAGCTTATCATGCAGCAAATCCTTTTGATGAGTACGATGATTTCAGAGATCAGCTTACAAAGCTTTTAATTGAACAGGGAGTAAAAGTAAAATACCATCATCACGAAGTTGGCGAAAGAGGACAGCAAGAAATTGAAACTTATTTTGCTGATCTACTTTCTTCCGGGGATAATATTGTTACAACCAAATACATTCTTTTCAACTTTGCAGAGAAGAACGGACTACACATAACGCTTATGCCTAAACCAATGTACCAACAAGCAGGAAATGGTTTGCATCTGCATCTCTATCTTACGAAAAAGGGTAAAAATATTTTTTATAAAAAGGGTGCCTATGCTCACATTAGTGATACGGGAAAATATTTTATTGGAGGTTTATTAAAGCACGGACCTGCAGTATCTGCTTTTACAAATCCAAGTACAAATTCCTATAAAAGACTTGTCCCGGGTTTTGAGGCTCCTGTTGCACTTACATTTGGTCAGGGAAACAGAGCTTCTGCTGTAAGGATACCTCAGTATGTAATCAATCCTGATGAAACACGGTTTGAATATCGCCCGCCAGATGCAACAATGAATCCTTACTTTGGAATGATAGCAATTCTGTTAGCAGGAATAGACGGCGTAATTAAAAAGATTGATCCGGTGAAGGAAGGATTCGGTCCCTATGATAAAAATTTTTTAGAAGATGAATCTGTGAAAGATATTCACTTCCTACCCAGAAGTCTTGCAGAAGCAATGGATGCCCTGGAAGCTGATAATAAATTTTTAAAACAGGGAAACATTTTCTCTGATGAACTGCTTGAACAATGGATAAAAGTGAAAAGGGAAGAAGTACTCTCAATCGGTACAATGCCACACCCGTTTGAATATAAAATGTATTTTAATTTGTGATATTTACTGTTCAACTTATTAATTTCTATTTAGCCCACATTTTATTCGTGGGCTTTGTTAATTTAATTATCTTTTCAATTGTATTAGTGAGTAACTCTGAACTACATCGGTGAAATATCTGCACTCGCAACAGCATTCTGCTGGTCTATAACTGCATATGCATTTGCCAATGCAACCAGAAGAATTGGTGCGATACAGGTTAACATCGACAGGATGGTTATTGCCAGCTTTATGCTTATTGCTATAATCGGTGTTGCCGGTATCAGTCTTACATTATCTTTCGATCAAATCTCAAACCTTGTTTTAAGTGGGATAGTCGGTTTGGTTTTGGGCGATTCTTTTCTATTCAAATCATTCCAGTTAATCGGTGCAAGACTTGGAATAATCATAATGGCTCTTGTACCTGTGCTTAGTGCAATTCTCGCTTTCTTTTTTCTGGATGAAATTATTCCTTTCTTAGGAATGTTCGGGATGCTCTTAACAATCGCAGGAATTTTGATTGTAGTATTAGAAAAGAAAAATCCTGAGAATGACAAAATTTCTATAAGTAAAATCGGGATTTTCTATGGATTCCTTGGTGCACTTGGTCAGGCAAGCGGTTTAATATTTGCGAAGTTTGCTTTCCAGGGAGGTGAGCTTAATGGATTTGCAGCGAGTTTTATTAGATTATTTTCAGCATCAATAATAATTCTTCCATTAGCTGCGACATTTAGAAGGTATAAAAATCCATTCGGGATTTATCCTAAAGACAGCTATTCAACTAAAGTAATTTTAATCGGAACCATTTTCGGCCCGGTACTTGGAATTACCGGAAGTTTAATTGCAATTGAATATGCTAAAGTTGGAATTGCTTCAACCTTAATGGCAACAATGCCGATAATCATGCTGCCGATCTCCAGATTTTATTTTAAAGAAAAATTGGATTGGAAATCTATAGTTGGTGCATTAGTGGCTGTTATTGGTACTGCGATTATTTTTCTCAGGTAATAACTATTCTTTGATTACGTTTTTATAAACCTCCTTAGTCTCTTCATCAAAACAAACAAAAATTACTTTCTCAATTGACCCATTCTTCTCTAAAAAATTTTCCACCTCATTTACTGCAATTTTAGTTGCTCTTTCCAAAGGGAAGCGATAAACACCGGTGCTGATGGCAGGGAATGCTATTGTTTTGACTCCGTTTTCAATTGCTAACTTTAAAGAGTTATTGTAACAATTTGCAAGAAGTTTATCCTCATTATTCTTTCCGCCATTCCAAACGGGTCCAACTGTGTGAATAATAAACTTGGCAGGAAGATTAAACCCGGGAGAAATTTTCGCTTCACCGATC
>JAOTUT010000181.1 GCA_029863735.1 Ignavibacteria bacterium | reverse complement strand
TATAGGACCTTCAGTCTCACAAAAAAACTATGAGGTCGGAGAAGAAGTCGCTCATAAATTTGATGATGAATTCATTTTGAAAAAGGATAACAAATTTTATCTTGACGTTGCCGGAGCTAGTATTAAAATGATGCTTGATGAGGGAGTTAAAAAAATAAATATGCAGGTCTCAAAATTATGTTCATTTGAATATGAAAGTCTTCTCCATTCATACCGGCGCGATGGACAGAAATCCGGTAGAGCACTAGGAGTGATTGCGATGAAGGAAAAATTATGAGCAAGTTAGCGGTTAAAGTTTTTCTTGCGTATTTAGCACTTTGTTTAATCTGGGGATCAACGTGGATGGCAATCCGTGTCGGGCTGGAATCATTGACTCCGCTTTTTTCTGCAGGTTTGCGGTTCTCTCTTGCTTCAATTATGATATTCGCACTGATGAAAATAAAAAGCATTCCTCTTCAAACAGATAAAGTATCAATAAGATTATACCTGCTGATGGGGTTCTTTTCATTTGTAATCCCATTCGGATTAGTTTACTGGGCAGAACAGTTTGTTCCTTCCGGAATGGCAGCTGTTCTTTTTGCAGTTTATCCATTTTGGGTGGTTATCTTTTCTTATATTAGAATGCCATCAGAATTTATAGGCTTTTATAAAATTTTTGGAACCATTCTCGGATTTGCCGGGATTGTAATAATATTTTCGGACTCGTTTGATGGAGACCTTACTAATTATTTAATAGGAATGTTTGCAGTTGTCCTGAGTGGAATAATGCAGGCGTGGATTGCTGTTTCAATTAAAAAGTTTGGAAATCACTTACACTCGCTTTCAATGAATTTTATCCCGATGGTAATTGCTGGCATATCTATGATTGCGATAGCATTTTTTACAGAGGATCTTTCAACTATCCGGATGGATGAAAATGCTATTCTTTCAATACTTTACCTTGCGTTTTTCGGAAGTGTAATTACTTTCACAACATTTTACTGGCTAATAAAACGTATTAACCTGGTAATACTTTCTTTGATAGCTTTTATTACTCCAATTGTTGCTCTCATTCTTGGTTATTTCATTTACAGCGAAGTTTTATCAACGCGGCATTTTATCGGCGCAGCAATGGTGCTGACCGGAGTATTTTGGGCAAATCTTGGTAATCTTCTTAAACTAAGAAAAGGCTCAATTATAAAGGCAGAAACCGAATAAACACCGAATTGGAGTAATCAAAATTTATTTGGTAACATTTATTTAATTTTAGACCGGATAAAATTTCATTTTGGAAAATGATTAACATAATCAGAATAAAAAACGCAACATTCTACGGCTACCACGGTGTCAGTAATGAGGAGCAGAATGTCGGTGGCAAATTTGAAGCTGATATAGATATCTATACAGATTTTACTGAAGCTGCTTCCGGTGATGATTTAACTAAGACAGTCGATTATTATCAGGTTTACTCTTTCCTCAATCAGTTCACAGTTAAACGAAAGTATTATTTAATTGAAGCGTTAGCAATAGAAATTGCAACTGAATTGTTAAAAAAATTTGACAGGATAATAAAAGTTTCAGTAAGAGTTCGAAAAAATAATCCTCCTCTCGGTGGTGTAGTTGATTGTGTCGAAGCAGAGGCCATAAAAGAAAGAAAAGAACTAAATACTTAAACCGGGATTTAAAATCAGCAATATTGCTTACATAGGAATTGGATCAAACGTTGGCGTTCAGATCAATAACATTGATAATGCAGTTGAATTGATCGATCAAAATACTTACTGCGAAGTTGAAGCGGCCTCTTCTATTTATGAATCATCTCCATATGGTGAAATAAAACAGGGCGAGTTTTTCAATGCTGTTATTAAAATAAAAACTTATCTGGAACCGAAAGAACTCTTTCAATTTTTGAAGTCAGTTGAAATGAAGGTTGGAAGAAAATTAACCCCCAAATGGGGTCCAAGAGAAATTGACCTCGATATTCTATTTTTTAACGATCTGGTTTATTCCGATAATGAGATTACAATTCCTCACAAAGACATGGCTAACAGGGATTTTGTGTTAGTGCCTTTAATTGAAATTGAGTCGGAATTAATCCATCCGGAACTGAAAAAAAAGATATCTGAAATTAGTATTTTTAAACATGAGTCTGAGCATTCTTATGCTCAAATGAAAAAATCCAATATTATCAGGAAAATTCCTCATAGAGTTCTGATAAAATGAACGAAAAACCGGAAGCAAAAAACGAATTATGCTACATCGCAATTGAAGGTGTAATTGGTGCAGGTAAATCCAGCCTTGCAAAGCGGATCGGTGAACGCTTGAATGCAAAACTAATTTTTGAGCAGTTTGATAATAACCCCTTCCTTGAAAAATTTTATGCCGACAGGAAACGATTGGCGTTCCAAACCCAAATGTTCTTCCTAATCAATAGATTCAAGCAGCAGCAGGAACTTCATCAGGAAGATCTTTTTTCAGAACATCTTGTTTGCGATTATATATTTGAGAAGGATAGAATTTTTGCATATTTGAACCTCAGTAAAGATGAGTTAAACCTTTACGAAAGCATTTACCCTTTGCTTGCCCGTGCATTGCGAAAACCCGACCTCGTCATCTTTCTTCAATCAAGCACTGACAGGTTAATGTTTAATATCAAAAAGAGAAGTAGGAAAATTGAAAGAGCAATCACAAAAGGCTATCTTGAAGAATTAAGTGAAGCTTACAATCATTATTTCTTTAGATATAATTCTACCCCTCTTTTAATTGTTAATTCTTCCGAAATTGATTTTGTCAGCAGCGATAAAGATTTCGATGAACTATTCAAACAGATTTTTAGAGAAGACAGAGGTTTTACAGAATATTTTAATCCCGAAATTAGGAGAATAATTTGATAAGACTAATTCTTTACGCAGCAATTGCAATACTTGTATTTTTTGCATACAGATTTTTCAAATTACTAATTAGTTATAAATCCGGTTCACGTCCAAACGTTGATGACTTAAAGGATAAAGCAGAACAGCTGAAGAATAAATATAAAAATGTAGAGGAAGCCGACTTCCGAGACATTACATCTTCGGAAGATGAAAGTGAATCATCCAGTAAATAATGGCAAAGAATAATATATCATCAAAAATAGTTTATTCATTTTTCAAAATACTCTTTTCCGTTTCAGAAACCCCTTCCAGAGAATTAAATACGCCAAAAAAAATTTTAATCGTCAGACAGCACAACCAGCTTGGCGACCTTCTTGCAGGTGTTTCTTTATTCAGGGCACTAAAAGAAACTTATCCAGACAGTCATTTATCTCTCGTTGTAAGTCCGTTTAATTATCCTGGAATGGTTAAAAATAAATTTCTGGACAGAATTTATATCTTCGATAAAAAGAAATTATTTAACCCCGTGTATCTATTTCGCACAATCAAATTTTTCAGGGAAGAGTACGATCTGACAATTGTTCCTGTTGTTGTTTCAATTTCTTTTACAAGTAATCTGCTGGCGAGATTATCTAACTCAAAAATTCGTATCGGTGCAAACTCATTAAATGGTAAGCCAAACCTGAGTTCGTTTTTCTTTGATAGAAGAATAGATCTTGACTGGCGTAATCATCCTGATTCAAATGTTTCAGAAAGAAGTTTGGATATTGTTAGACCTTTTGGAATAAATACAAGCAATTATAGATCTGAGATTACGTTTCAAGATGAAGATACAGCCTCTGCTAAAAAATTTATTGAGGGATTCACAGATAAAAATAAGATCTGCTTGATAGGACTTCATGTTGGAGCAGGTAAGTCAAATAACCGTTGGTCACTCGAAAAATATTCTGTACTATTAAAAAGAATAAAGAGTAATTATCCTGCAAATTTTTATCTTACCGGCGGCTGGGCTGAAAAAGAGGAGTTGAATTATCTTATAAAAAATGTGGATATTAGCTTTGGTAAATTTATTAATAAACCTATTCCACAAGTTGCTGCTTTAATATCTATGTCAGATCTTTTTATTTCAAATGATACCGGAATTATGCACGTTGCCGGCACAACAGATACACCACAAATTAGTATTTTTGGTCCAACAAATCCGTTTAACTGGGCACCAATTGGAATGAACAAATATTTTGTCCGTAAATCTGAACTCATTGATGATGTATCTGTCGAAGACGTTTATCATCTTTGTGAATTAATCCTTAATAAAAAGGAGATTGAAAAATGAACAAATGTATTGCCGCAGTAGATATGGGCACAAATTCATTTCACCTGATAATCGTGCAGGTAAAAAGTGATAGTTCATTTAAAATTATTGACCGCGAAAGGGAAGTGATCCGTTTAGGTTCTCATAAAGGGAAAGAATTTACGTGGATATCTGAAGGGGAAATGGAAAAAGCTATTGATGTACTGAAAGATTTTGCAAAGATAGCCCAGTTCTATAAAGCAGATGTTAGAGCAATCGCAACAAGCGCAATAAGGGAAGCAAAAAACAAAAATGAATTTATTGACCGCGTAATTGAAGAAACTGGGATAACGGTTGAAGCAATTGACGGCAGAACCGAAGCTGAATTGATTTATCTGGGTGTTCAGAATGCTCTTGACTTAGAGGATAAAAGAATACTTTGTATAGATATTGGCGGTGGCAGTACTGAGTTTCTACTTGGCGAAAATGGAATTTCTGAATTTGCTGAGAGTA
>JAOTUT010000179.1 GCA_029863735.1 Ignavibacteria bacterium | reverse complement strand
CTGTCCATTATTATCTAAAACCAAATCAGATTGATCAATTAATGAATATGGGCTAGACGAACTTCGCAACTCAACTAAAATTGTATCTGAAACCATAGTTGAACCATCATAAAATCCTTCAATTAAAGCAGTTATCGATGTTAGCTCAACGTAATTAAAGTATTCTGATTCAAGTTTGTAGAATCCATTCCCCTGTGCAGCAAACTGTGTTATTGAGTCTACAGAAACTACCTGATATCCAGTAGACGTTATGCTAATGGGGGTCCAGGTTAAGCCAGCATCAATTGAACGCCAGCTTCCCGGTGAAGTTGAATAACTGTTAACCAAAATAATATTCCCATCATTTGGTTGAACATGAACTCCCCACATATTAATACTAGTAAACGTGGAATGGGGAACCCAGTTATCTCCGTAATCAGTAGATTTCAATAAACCGCCGCCGCCACTCCATTTTGTAGCCCAGGCAATTCCCGGGTTTGTAAAATCAACCGAGATTGTGGGTATTTCTCCACTTGTAAAATATGTTTGAGTCCACGTTACCCCATAATCGGTGCTTTTAAATATCCCTGTACCGTTATCACCAATTAATATGATACTAGTACCTGGAAAAACTTCTATATCGCACGGTGCATTCGCCGGACCAAAGTTGCTAGCTATCGTTGTCCATGTAGTGCCAAAATCTGTTGACTTTTTAAAATTCGTTCCTACCATAGTAAATATTGTATTTGGATTTGAAGGATCTTGTGTAATCGGTATCCCAAAATATGACATCTGACCTTCGTCAAGAGTCAATGTCCAGTTGGTTCCATCGTTGGTTGTTTTATAAATCTTGTCATTAGGCGATGATTCAATAGCAACTATAAAAGTTCCATGATTGTTATCATCAAGTATAATACTCTTTATTTCTGTGGCACCTGGAACAGCTGAACCTGTTACTGTAAACGATTCACCCCTATCTGTGCTTTTATAAATGTCATTATCTGTACCGTAATACACAAGGTTTGGATTGTTCATATTATAATCTATCGGACCACCAAGGCTGCTACCAGATTGTTTCAAAGCCCATTGGTATGCCGGTTGTGCAAAAGAAGATATTGTAAGAAAATAAATAAACAGAATCGTTGAGAGAAATTTCATTAAAGCTCCATATATATCATAGTTTTTTACTAAATAAATCAACCCTTCGAACAAAATATGATTTTTATTATTATAATTCATTTCTTTAGTGACTTAAGAATAAAATTATTAATTAAAAGCCAGGCGGTGTTTTTCTTTCAACACCCAACACATTATTTATAAAAACAATATTCAAATCTTCGATTTCAGTAATCAGATCTCCATTCAAGTCAGTTAGAATATATCCTACTGCTCCATTAACATTATCGTTAAAAACTAAATTCAAATCAGCTGTCTCTACATATCCATCATTATTTACATCTCCTCCATAAATGCACCATTTACTTCCAACTAACTTTAAATTATTTCCATACGCTTTATCTGCTCCTGATGTAAAATCATAATTCAAAGTACTTGTTGTAAAAGTTTGAGGTGAAGCACTCCATGTCTCAATTGCATTACGATGATTTAAAATTAAATAATAAGGCACTCCATTTTCCGCACTATAAAACTTAGCAGTGCCCTGACCATTATTATTTAAATAAACTTTTGCCTGATCAACTAAAGAATAAGGGGTAAAAACGTTTCTCAACTCAACAGTAACAGTATCTGGATTCATAGTTAAGCCATTAAAAAATCCTTCTAGCAGAGCAGTTAAAGATGAAATTTCTAAATATGGTGTATCAAAACTGAAAGTTGCATAAACTGGAAGATGATCTGTTGCATAATGTAATGCATCAGCAACCTGCTGACTCACAACAGTATTTGGTGGTTGGTTTATAGAGTCGTTAAAATGATTCCCATCATTTCCATATTCATTATATGTTCCAGGATTATAAGTTATCCCTCCTGAGTTCATAACTTCCTGCGACATTAATATCATATCAAAGCGATCATCTAAACCTCCCGTTGCACCACCGTCAAATAAGTCTCTAACTCGTGTCGACTGAGTATGGTAAGGTGCAAAAGAACCATTATTATTCCATCGTCCAATCAAACTAAGCGGATCAATAAAGTAACCAGATTGTGATTGATTAAGAAGTTTCTGAAATGCCAATTCACTTGAATCATAAATATTGAAATCACCAACAACTATAAAATTCGAGTTTAGTGGAAGGGCATTTGTTCTTTTTCTAAGACTATCGACTTCCGCAGCACGTTTAAGGCTGTCTGAACTTGAACTGCTTGCTTTAAGATGGACTGAATAAATTATTATTGTATCGCCGGTAGAATTATAACGAAGTCTGAATTCATTAATATCTCTGAGTTCTGTATTGATCGGAGTATTACTCAAAAATGTGAATAGACTGCTTTTATAATAAATAGCGTTATCAGTATCCAATCCATTTATGAATGTACCTGCTGCATAACCTGTGGAGACTCTATTAAGTACTCTGCTAAGAAAACCATTTACCCCTGTTTGTGATGTCATTTCCTGACAAACTAAAATATCCGGTTGTATACTTGAGAATATCGTTCTAAAGTATGGATTGCGTGCAAGTGTATCACCGAGTGTTAAATTCAATACATTATAAGTCATTATCGTGTGCTGTGTTTGACCAAAAGTTATGCAAACAAAAATTATTGAACTCAGGATAAATTTTGTTATTAAATTCACTATATCTTTAAAATTTTTATTTTAATAGTAACCCCGATAGATTCGGGATTTTTGATTAAATAATTATTTATTTAATCATCAACATTTTCTTCACCGAGATAAACTTATCGGTTCTTAATTCATAGATGTAAATTCCGGTTGCTACATTACTTGCATCCCACCGGTAGTTATACCATCCGGCTTCTAAATTTGTGTTTATTATCTCATTTACCTTTTGCCCCAATGTATTGTAAATCCTCAGCGTCACATTCGAAGCCTCTGGTAATGAGAACTTTATTGTTGTACTTGGATTAAATGGGTTCGGATAGTTCTGCTCTAAATTATATGTGGTCGGTAATGACTGCTGTTTCGTCAGCTTCAGCAATGATACTTCTTCGTTTATTATTTTTATTTCTGATCCCTCTGTTATCTTTTGTCTTCCAACTTCAACTCCACCAGCCATCTCAACCAGGACGTATTCTTCACTTAAATTCAGATTCTTTATTACAATACTTACAGGGTATTCAGTTGCCTGAAGTTGTATGCTCACTTCATCACTTTCCGTTAACCTGTAATCCCCCACCAACCTTGCATCAAAGCTTCCAGGTGGTGGTACGGGAGGCATACTGTAACTTTCTATGTTTATTTCATCATCCAACTCCCCATTAAAGTAGAGTGTCTGCTCGTTCTTCAATCCATCTCTTATTTCTATTCTTCCAAATTCTTCTTTGCTTTCAATCAGTTTACTAAGCACTTCCTCTCCCTTTTCAAGAAAACTTCCGCAGCTTATCGTTATTGTTCCACCTGCATTTGACTTTATCCAGTATCCCTTTGTGCCATCTATTGAACTTGCCGATGTGTAGCTTCCCGAGTATCCATACAACGTTCCAGGAATTATTATTCCTCCAGGATCTATTACACTGCTCAACGGTACATTGCAGTTCGGTCCTCCTATCATATTCCAGCCCGCAACCAATGCAACCGCACATTCTGTTCTATCTGATCCGTATACATCTGCCACCTCTGATGCAGGGAATTTTAACCAATAACCCCCACAGTTATCTATTGTTGTTGTTGAAAAATATGTCCCTGAATATCCGTACAATGACCCTACTACTGCATTTGGAAACAATGTCAGATAGTTGTTATCTACTACATCCACCGGAAGGCTCAGCATATTCCAGCCTGTAGCTACATTATACTTTGAGTTTATCTGGTAGTTATAATTTATCTGCAATTGACCAAGTCCAAGTTCATCCGTATAACTGTTGCTTGTACGCATATTCACATTTACCAGGTTACTATTGAACGGATCTACCAGGTGAAAGTATCCATCTACCGGTAGTTGTGCTGGATCCCAGCTTAAGCTCACAGGACTGCATCCACTGGCTGGTGTATAGCTTGTATTCCATATTCTTTCCCCCGATAAGTTGGTTCCCCGGATATCGGTAAACCAATCTTCCCCGCAACTGCTGAATCTTCCATCAAATGCACCAAGTGGTGGTGGTGGTGGTGCTGATTGATCCAATCCTGGGTCGAAGCATTCTGTTGCACCGGGTGCAGTGCCAAACTTTAGCAGTACTGAGTTGTTACAAGCATCACTCACCAGAAAGTCTAAACCGAAATCAAGCGCGGAGAATGTACTGGCATTTGCTGCAATTCCAGGTGAATAACTCACACCACTATTTGAAAATGCTTTATAATAGTAAGTTGTTCCCTGTGTTAATCCTGTATGGTTAACAGGTGATGTCGTTCCATTATATAATAGTATCCCGCCTGCAAATGATTGTCCTACGGCAGGTGGAGCTCCGCTCGGTGTTGTAAATGTGCCTGTAGTATTCCAAACTATAACAACGTTGTTGTTATATGGATCAGGAGTAAATCCAAAATTTATTTGAGAGCTGCTTATTGGTGTTGCTGTTACATTAGTTGGATCTGTTGCCGGAGTAATTATATATTGACCATAAATGGAGAAGTTA
>JAOTUT010000178.1 GCA_029863735.1 Ignavibacteria bacterium | reverse complement strand
CTATTTCAATAAATCAAAAAGGAGCTAGTGCTATGAAACAAACAACAAAAATCTTAAGGATAATGCTTCTTGCATTTATATTCTTGGGAGGAAGCAGCTTTGCGCAGGATGCAACAGTGGTTGATCCTGATCATTACAAAGTTGAATTTGAGAACGACGAAGTTCGTGTCTTAAGAATCAATTATGACCCAGGTGAAAAATCTGCTATGCATTCACATCCGGAAGGAATGGTGATTTTTCTAAGTGATGCAAATGGAAAATTTACATTCCCTGATAGCAAAACAGAGAATCGTGATTTTAAGAAAGGATTTTTCGGCTGGGTTCCGGCAACAACTCATCAAGGTGAAAATGTAGGTGATAAACCTTTTGAAGTAATTCAGATTGAGATGAAAACCAAGAAAGAATAATTAGCAAAAAAAGAATTAACCTAATAAACAACTTCTTTAACATTAACCGAAAGGAATGCATCATGAAAAAAATAACTCAAATCTCTGCAATAATTTTTCTATTATCATTTGCAGCCGGAAACATTTTTGCACAAAGTAATGAACAGCCATTACTAATATGCAGCTTTAACATGGTTCCAATGGCTGACGTTGGTAAAGTTAACAAAATGGTAGATTCGGTTTTTACACCAATACTTAAAGAACTGGTTGATGAAGGAATGATCTACAGTTTTGGTCAGTTCAATCACAACTGGGGTGATGAATGGAATGTTAATTTCTGGTATACCGCAAAAGATATGGCTACATTTGATAAATTCTGGGATGAATATGTTAGCCGCGTTAGAAACAGACATCCCAATGCATTTGCATCAACTGTAAAATATTTCCAGGCACATAAGGATAATATCTATACCATTCGTGGTCAGTACCCTGTTCCACCAAAACGATAAATAGTATTTTATAATAAAGATGTCATTCTTAATTGGGTGACATCTTTTAAAAAAGCTTGAACTAACATCACACTCTTTATTAATATTAAGAAAGCCATTTAATGCTTTTTGTAAATACTAAAAAATTTAGGCGGAAAGAACTTCCAGCCTTATCAGAAAATACATTTTTAAGATATTTCTCTTTTGCAGCGTTATACGTTGCTCAAGGGATTCCTGAAGGACTCTTGTGGTATGCTATACCTGCCTGGCTTGCTATGAACGGAAAAAGTCCGGCGGAAATTGGGTCATACGTTGCAGTGATAGGTATCCCATGGAGCTTAAAAATAATAAATGCTCCCGTCATGGATAGGTTTACTTATTTAGCAATGGGTAGAAGAAGACCCTGGGTATTATTCGGTCAGCTTGGATTAATATTAAGTTTTTTATCAATGGCTTTAATTGTAGATCCTCTAAATAACCTGCCTGTCTTAATGACATTAGGATTTATAGTCAGCTTTTTCGAAGTCTCTCAGGATATAGCGGTTGATGGAATGGCTATTGATATTTTGCCGGTTGACCAGCAGGCAAGAGCAAATGGATTGATGTGGGGTTCAAAGACGTTAGGAATTTCTGCATCGGTAGCTACTGGCAGTTGGATAATGAGCAACTATGGTTATTTCTATGCTATTGTTTCATTCTCGTTAGTCGTTTCTTTAATTATACTTATTCCTCTATTGCTGAGAGAAAGACCAGGTGAAAAATTATTACCATGGACAAAAGGGGAGGCCTCAAAAATTGCAGCAAAAATTCAGCTTCATAGTTGGAAAAGTATATTTAAAAGTTTATACAAAGTATTTTTCTTACCTGTAAGTTTTATGATGGGAATTGCTGTCTTTAGTTTTTCGATTGGAAGGGGTTTGATTGACACAGTATTGCCCGTTTTTACTGTCCAGGGACTTGGATGGGCAGATACTCATTATTCACAAATATTTGCAACTGCAAATTTGATCGCTGGTTTGCTTGGAATGATAATCGGAGGATTCTTGATTGATTTTTTTGGCAAAGTTAAAATGATATCCATTTATGTAAGCCTATTAATTCTATTGATTGGGGCAATGTCTTTTCTCAATGTCTACTGGCAAAATGATGTATTTGTGATTGTATTTATAATTGGTTTTTACGTTTTGTTAACCTTTACAACAATTGCAATATTCGCTTCTGCAATGCAGCTTTGCTGGAAAAGAGTTGCTGCAACTCAGTTTACACTTTATATGGCAATTTCAAATCTGGGTTTGGCAGCTGGAGCAGCAATTATGGGGCAACTAAAGGGAATGTTTGATTGGGAGTATGTAATTCTCACATACATTGTTTTTGCATCTGTTATGCTGATATTAATAAGATTCATCAATTTTGAAAAACATCAAAAACGTGTGGATGAATTAGAGTTTCAGTATTTAGAAAAATAAAGAAAATAAAAAGGGGCAACCTGCCTGCCGGCAGGGCTATAGGCTCGCCCCTAAGATTTTTTTGAACTAAAGGACTAATCATCGTTCTTGATTTCGCCGCCGTGATCACCAACAAGTATCCACTTGTCACCTTTCTTCATAAGAATATCAGTCCAGCGACCTTTTTCTGTATTGGGTTTACCATCGGCACTTTCAGTAACCTGCGTGTAATAGTAATGAACATAGGCAAAGTTACCGTTTACCCAAATTTTTGACGGAGTGATTATATAATAAGCGACCTTACCTTTTTTCGTCCAGTAACCTAACGATTTCTGTGCATCTACCTTTGTACTCGGTGCTTCATTGTCATAAGACCAACCAAAGTAAGAATCGTCAAAGTATGACATAAAATCCATTGGCTTATCAGTCATACTCACTTTCCAGTATGCATCAACACCAGCCCAAACAGCCTTCTGCTCATCTGTCCATTGTTGAGCTGAAGCATTGGCAACAAAAAGAAAGAGTAAAAGAAAGGGCAAGGAAATACCTAGTAGTTTTTTCATAACGGCCTCCTAAAGATTGTTAATATTAAAGAATTGAATTAAGTACAATTGAAGATTGGGATAAAATATTTAATAAACAAACTGCTATTTTATCTGTTTAGTGGGTTGATAAATGCTTGTGTTTAGCTGTTATCTTCAATTTTTACAGAATGATATTCCTCCCGAAGTTTTTCCAGTACATTTTGATAGTGAGCTTCTTCCCCCGATAATTCTTTCAACTCTTCCCGTGCTATTTTTCTCAATAAACTGCGATCGGTTTTGCTGTTTTCCAGTTTAGGTATCGCGGGAAGAAATATCAGCTCATCCGGTTTTGCAATTGAACTGATTTTATCAGCGACAAAATTTCTCAGTTCTTCTTTAAGAAGGGGAGTTGCCTCAACATTGTTGAGAGCAACAAAAGCAACAATAGCATTTTCGATAATTTCGTCTGCTCTTTTTACAACAGCAGCTTCTTTAACAGATGGATGCATCTGCAAGATTTTCTCAATTTCTGATCCGCCAACTCTGTTGCCTGCCGTTTTTATAACATCATCAACTCTTCCAAGAATTTTAATAAAACCGCCAGCTCCTCTGATTGCAGCATCTCCACTAAAATAGCTCCCTTTAAATTGTTTCCAGCAATTAAGAATTGTTTCTTCTTTTTCGTCCTTGCCCATGTTAAACATCGAAGGCCAACTGTCTTTAACAATTAAATAACCTCCTTCACCCCCTTTAACTGAATTTCCTTTAATATCAACGATATCTATTTCAACTCCGGGAAAGGGACAGGAGGTATAGCCTGGTTTAAATTCCGAAGCACCCGGCAGAGGAGAAATTAATGCGGTGCCTGTTTCAGTTTGCTGCCAGGTATATACTACCGGACATTTTCGTTTGCCAATATTTTCATAAAGCCATAACCATGTATCTTCTCTAATTGTTTCACTCTTTATTCCAAGTAATCTCAGGCTTGAGATATCATGTTTAAAAACCCAATCATTACCGAGCTTTAATAACGCACGGATTGTAGTGGTATTCATATATAAAATATTAATTCTGTACTTCGAAATTAATTGCCAGTATTTATCTGGTTCCGGAAATATCGGAACGCCTTCATAAAGAAATGTAGTTACACCGTTCAGCAGCGGACCATAAATACTATAAGTGTGTCCCGATATCCAGCTAATATCAGAAACTGACCAGATAATATCATTTCCTTTAAGATCGAAAATCCATTTAGCCGATAGATATGACTGAACCATATAGCCGCCGGTCAAGTGGAGTATATTTACTAAATCACCCTTAGGACCATTAGTAAACATACTGAAAAGTGGATGTTGAGATAGAAGTGGAACTGCTTCACAATCATCTGAAACTTTTTCTATTTCATTCTGCCAGATAATTTCCTTTTCAGAAATTGTTTTCACATCCTCTCTCAATCTTTTGAAGACTATTACTTTTTCAACAGATGTTGAATTTTGTAATGCATTGTCAACCTTTTCTTTGAGATTTATCTTATTTCCCTTTTTTAAAACATAATCCTGGGTAATTAAATGTTTGCAGGAGAGATGGTTGATTCTTTCAGAAAGAGCAAAACTGCTGAGATCACTGTTAACAACCGAATGGACCGCACCAATTCTGGTGCACGCTAGCATCGCAATAATTGCTTCGGGAATTACCCCCATATAGATAATGATGTAATCGCCTTTCTTAACTCCGGCTTTCTTCAAAACATTGGCAAATTTACAAACCTGAGTAAACAGAAGCTGGTAGGTTAAAATTTTGCTTTCACCGGACTCGCTTTCCCAAATGATTGCAGCTTTGTTTCTTTTCTCGGTAGGCA